>JANWZB010000045.1 GCA_025055035.1 Candidatus Kapaibacterium sp. | reverse complement strand
ATGAGTACGTAGGAGATTTATGGTGTACCGTCGTAGGTGAGTTGGCAGATAGCGTATGCTTCAACACCTTCACCTGCACCCACAAATCCAAGCTTCTCGCTTGTCGTTGCTTTGATAGAGACACGCTGCAGTGCTATACCACAGGCTTCGGCGATGCATGAGCGCATTGCTGCCTTGTAAGGAAGAATTTTAGGACGCTCTAACACCAGCGTACAGTCAATATTCACAATGGTGTATCCCTCGCCTTGCAGGAGACCAACAACTTGCCGCAGGAGCTTGATGCTTGAAATACCGCGATATCTGGGGTCAGTATCAGGAAAGTGCTCACCAATGTCGCCAAGACCTGCTGCACCTAATAGAGCATCGCACAGCGCATGGATGAGCACGTCCCCATCACTATGGGCGACTGTGCCAAATGATGACGGTATTTCAATGCCACCGAGAATCAAAGTCTCACCTTCCGCCAGGCGATGGATATCGTAGCCAAAACCAATCATGTGTGTGAGAAAAACAGTATTCGAAGGAATGCGAAGACAATGATGTGGTATGCATAGTCATCGGTATTGTCCGGCGAGGGAATCGTGATGCTTGCGTTCATATAGAACCATCCGAATGTCGTGTGAAAGGTAGGTTTTCATAAGAAACAGTCCTTTGGTGTGCAAGGGAAATGTGTCGAGAACCATATATTTTCGGTATCGTGAGGGAAATGTTGTATCATGCTTGAGACGAAAGTCTTGTTCAATGCGTTGCTGAATGCGCATAGCAGCATTAGTTGCATGCGATATAATAAACCAAAGCTGGTCTTGCTGAGATGGTACCTCTTGATAGATGGTTTCCAGCAGTGATGGCGTCAGAGTAAGTCGCTCAGGGGGAATTGGCTGAAAGCGCAGATCTGAGCGTTGGGAGTAATACAGACAGTTGTACGCGCAATACCAGTCATGGACAAGCACCAAGCTATGTGGTGCAGCATTCTTATCTAGGTAGGAAAGAGCAAGTTTCCATGGCTCTTTTTCAAGTGCGTTCCAATCATTGTAGTTATCGCGCAATGCAAGAATTCCTAGCAGGACAAATGTACAGCAGAGCACAAAACGCATTGATCGAACACGCGTATCCAAAGCGTCCAGGCCATGTGCAGCAAGTAGCAAGAAGGCTGGTAAGGCTGGAATCGTGTATTTGATGTAGTAGATAGGTGTTGAAATGTGTGAGAGGATGTAGGGAAGAAGGATTGGACAGATGACCCATAGTGCTAGCATAATAAGCCGAGGGTCTGTCCAGAGAAAGGTCAGTGTGTAGCGTTGATCTGTGCTCTGGATGTGTGTGGCAGATTGCATAGGCTGTTGACGAATACGTATCCATGCTAGTATGCAGCATGGTAGAAGAATGCTTGCTGCCGATAGAGAACCAGCGTATTCTATAACTGTTTCTAGCAGTGTCCAGATGCTGGGTTCAGTAATCCAAAAACTTCGCTGAACACTACGGACCTGCCACCAGAGAATGTGTAGCCATGGCAGGAAGAGAATAAGTACAGCAAACTGCAGCAATGCCCATGATTGCCATATATGCCGCAGCCGTTCTCGATGAAGGTAGGCATATAGAATAATGAAGATGTTTTGTGCAAGCACAACAAACAGAGCAAAAAAATGCGAGTATAGTACAAGCACAGTGCTGCAGATGTATGACAGAAGTGTTGTGTGAGATAACAGACGTAGCGGCTGAGTAGTGTTTTTATCGCATAGGCGAAGGTAGCGGACAAAACTTATCATGCCAATAATGACTACCAGCACAACATATGCATAACTCCGGGCTTCTTGAGAGTATCGAATGTGGAAATGCGAGAATGTGAGAAGAGCTGCTGCATACAGTCCAATTCGATGGGAAAATAGGTCGCGCCCTAGTACGTACAACAGTGGAATGGCGGCGGTACCGAAAACAACTGATAAGCTACGCAAGCCAATTTCAGTTGTACCAAATAATGCTGACCAGCCATGCAAGATAATGTAGTACGTTGGTGGGTGGACATCGTAGCGAGCGTTAGCGATAATCAGGTGTATCGGTTTGACCGCCTGACGATATGAGTATAGCTCATCAACCCACAATGATTCCGTTCCTACATCGGCAAAACGCAGTATTCCTCCGATAACAATAAGTACGATAAGAACGCTGACAGTACTATGGCGTCTAGTACACATAGCAGGAACGAAAACGTTTCACGTATGTCGAGCACCGTAATGGGCACGTGTTGGTGCGAAAATACACAGATGCAAGATTTTTTCGCAATTCTTGTGAATTTTTGTAAGTTTCGACTACCAACGTATTGTTTTGTACAGCTTCAACGATTAACACATACATACGAATGGATGCATATGACAGCGTATCACGATACAGCGTTCGATGATGGGTATTGGGATTCTGAGGAAGACACACAGAAAGACCGATATCTGACGTTCCGCATTGCAGCCGAAGAGTATGGAATCGAGATACGGTATGTTACCGAGATTATCGCTATACAGAAAATTACGGAAGTACCTGATACACCGAAATACCTCAAAGGTGTTATGAATTTGCGTGGAAAGATCATCCCTGTGGTTGATGTTCGGATACGGTTTGGTATGGAGGAAATTCCATATGGACATCGTACCTGCATCATTGTTGTTGATGTGGACAATACAGCAATTGGGCTGATAGTTGATGAAGTGCTAGAAGTAGTCAGCATCCCTGAGCGTGATGTGTCTGAACCACCCCGTACAACCAAAGGAACAAATGGGCGCTACATTCAAGGTATGGGGAAAGTTGGAGACGGCGTCAAGATTCTTCTGAATGTAGAACGTCTTCTTCGCGAAGAGGATATTGTATCGCTCGTACAGAGTTAGAGCAGAGAAAAAATGTTGGGTATTGTTAAAGCAAAGAAAGAGTTAAGTTACTCTTGTCCTGTGGAATCTGCTGGTTGCTGCTGCGACGGAGCATTTTCTAGAGGAACACCGTCTTCTTTGACAGTGCCTTCGCTGCTGATAGAAAGACTTTCTGTTCCGATAGCCTCGATACCTTTGAAGCGGCGTTTGGGGTCGTAGCCTAGCAGGGGGTCTTTATACACTTTCTGCATAAAGCGTCCCCAAATGGGGGCAGCAGCGCTGCCGCCCTGACCGTACCAGCCTGTGAATTTGATACGTTGGTCATCGAATCCAGTCCATACGCCTGCTACGATTTGTGGTGTGTAACCAACGAACCATGCATCAGCAAAGTCGTTTGTTGTGCCGGTTTTACCAGCTACTTCGTATGGAAACCAATTTCGTATGCGGGATGCCGTGCCGCCATTGACAACGTTTTTCATCATGCCTGTCATTAGTCGGGCAACACGCGGATTCATCGCGTCGGTAATAGTGAGTCCCTGTTTTGTGTGGTCATAGAGAACGTTGCCAAAACGGTCTTCAATGCGCTCAATAGCATATGGTTCGACTGCCATGCCTTCATTCGGAAACACAGTGAACGCAGCTATCATTTCCATTGGCGACACTTCGCCTGAACCAAGCGCAAGCGACGGTACAGCCATCAGACCAGATTTGATGCCACAGCGCCGAGCAAGGCGAATGACTTCATTCGGTGATGTATATTCAAGGATAAGCCGTGCTGCGACGGTGTTAATAGAGAACTTCAGTGCCGTAGCAAGAGTCATGAGTCCGCCGCTTTTGCTTCCTGCCACTTCCCATGTCTTTCCTGTAGGGAGTTTATGTGAGAGCCAGCCGCTTTCTATGGTTGTATACGGTGTAAGACCTTTGTCGAGTGCTGCTGCATAGACAAATGGTTTAAACGATGAGCCAGGCTGGCGACGAATTTGTGTGACGCGGTTCAGTGTGTAGCGCGATTGTTTTCCAAAGATAGATGAACCAACCATTGCTCGAATTTCCCCTGTTGCGGCCTCGATAGCAGCAAAACCCACTTGTATGCGTGTTGCTTCTTGTTTCACAGAGTCAACAAACGCTTTCGTAGCTTTAAGCTTTATCATCAGTGCTTTGCGCTCACTAGGATTTGCTGCAATGTATTGCGGGCGATTCTTAATAGCTTTTTCAACAAGCTCATTCACAAGTTCTTCTTTGCCTTCCCAGCGCCACGAACGCTGAAAGTCTTTTTGGAATTGCTTCAGATGCTCTTCGACAGCTTGGTTTGCGTACTGCTGCATACGGGCATTGAGTGTTGTATAAATTACCAAGCCGTCGCGGAAGAGATCGTAGCGCCGTACTCCTGCAAGTGCTCTGTTGTCCTCGCGCGTGAGTTGCTGTCGGATCATTTCGACGAAGTGCGGAGCAATACTACGCTCAATCGTTGTTTCTTCTGGCTGTGTAAGAACAATTGGTACAGCTTTGTAGCGCTCGTATTGTGCTGCTGATATGTAGCCTTCTTCCATCATCGCATAGAGAACGACATTCCGACGATTTATAGATGCCTGAGGATTTTTTAAGTTCTCGTGGAGTGCTGGTCGCTGGAGAATCCCAACGAGAAAGGCGATTTCTGGTATGCTCAGTTCTTGTGGGGTTTTGTTAAAATACATTTCTGCTGCTACTTGCAGCCCATGTGCGCCGCGACCGAAATACACAGTGTTAGTGTAGAGTTCGAGGATTTCATTTTTAGTGTATGTTCGTTCAATTTGTACTGCTGTTACTGCTTCGCGGATTTTACGGCTCAGTGTACGTTCCTGGCCAATATGGCTGTACAGATTACGGGCAAGCTGCTGAGTAATTGTTGATGCGCCCTGACTGACGCGCCCACGCACGATATTTTTAATGAATGCTTTAAGAATGCGCGTTCCGTGAATGCCCCAGTGATTGTAAAATTCTCGGTCTTCGGTGGCAATGAGCGCATTGATAAACATACGAGGAATACTGTCGAAGGGCATGTATGTGCGGCGTTTCAGATAGAACTCATCGATGACTTCACCATCGGCAGATAAAACGCGCGTAGCAAGTTCAGGTTTAGGGTTTTCCAGTTCTTCGAGCGATGGTAATCCTTCGGAAAGAACATAGATGCTAAATACACAGAGACAAATAAGAAGAACACCTAACCCGATGAGTACAACCCGAAAGATAGTACGAGGCTTCAGAGGAATGTCAACAGGATGAAATGTTCTCATAAAATGCAACGTAAGGTCTGTAACAGATATTCGATAGCAATCTACAAGACAATAGTTGCACAGTAGGGCAATGCCTAAGTTACAGGACTAGCAAAATACGATTTTTGAATATTTCCGAGAGAATATTTTTGTGTCTTATGGTTCCTTCGCTGCACACATCTTGCACAAAGACAAGGAACACTATAAAACCTTGTAAGGTTGCGTCAGTAATGAAGTATTCTGTACTGTGTTTTGCATATATTGCCGCTTCTCTCTATTTTTACCACAAAAAGGTTCTCCCATCATCTGTATCTGATATACCTGATGGATATATGCAGCGCATTGTCATATCAGATGACCACGCGATGATATCAATGATGTTCGGTATGTGGCTTCAGCAGTTAGCACTTGACGCTACGGTTGTTGCAACACCAACAACTGGGCAAGCAACGCTCGAAGCTGTGCGCGAGTATATGCCAGATGTTCTGATACAGGACATGATGCTTCGAGATATGGATGGAGTACTTGTGATACGACAGATACGACAAGAATTTCCGTCGATGAAGATACTCGCTATCACAGCAAAGCCTGCATATGCGAAGGCAGCACTGGAGCTAGGAGTGGATGGATGTATGCTAAAGGAAGACCGCCCGCAGGTGCTCAAGGATGCTCTCATATGGAACAGAGCGAACGGTCAATGGGTCAGCCCAGTACTACAACAAAGGCTTCATCATGCGCGTATGGTATATCAGCAGTATGATTTTTCAGGGGAAGAAGAGCAAATTCTTCGCTTGCTCCATTTGTCCAATGGTGAGATAGCAAGAAAACTCAACATAAGTGAAGTCTCTGTACGAAGCGCACTCACAAAGCTATATCGTAAAGTCGGAGTGCTTACACGTGCCGATCTTGCAGATTTAGCCTACAATGTTTTGCTTTTAAGCCCGCTGTATCCGTCGTAGCATGCAGACTTGTTGAGGGAGAAGTGTTTGCTACAACAACGGGATGTGCCGGCTGCGATACATAAATCTTGCGTAGAACAATATCGAAGCAGTACAGAGACCTGCGAGATATCCGATCCAAATCCCACTTTCTCGCAACCCCAGACAAAATGCTGCTGTGTAACTTATTGGTAGCGATACGAGGATGTATGCGGTAAACGCGATAGTCGTTGGTATGTATGCATCAGCAAGGCCGCGGAGCGTTCCAAGCATGACTGTTTGTAAGCCATCAAACACTTGAAAAAGAGCGGCTATCATTAGCAGTCCGGATGCTACTGCAATAACTGTTGGGTCATGGATATATACAGTAGGTATCCAGAAGCGCAGTAGCACAAAGCCACAAGCAGTAATGGTAGTATATGCAAGTGCAATGTGCGAAGCAGCAAAACCAGCAATGCGCATGTTGGTGCGGTCGCGAGCACCATACCATTGACTCACACGAATTGTTGCAGCAGCCGAGATCCCTGTTGCCCCCATAAAGGTTAGCGATGCTGCTCCAATAGCAATTTGGTGGGCAGCAAGTTCTATTGCACCAAGCCAGCCCATCATAATTCCTCCAAGTGCAAATGCTGCAACTTCAAGAATTGTTTGCCCGCCAAGAGGAACACCGAGCCGAATGTAGCGTATAATGAAGCTCGTATTCAATCGCACTGAAATAAGCGCTTGGCGATACGGTGCATAGAAATCGCTTCGCACAAACAGTAACCCAAAGCTCAGCATCATGGAGCATCGCGCTATCAGTGTCGCAAGACCTGAGCCTGTTACCCCTAATGCCGGAAAGCCTAGCTTACCGTTGATGAGGATATAGTTCAGCCCAACGTTGACGATGATTTCCTGAATTGTAATCAAGGCTGCTGCTCTTGTATTCCCTATGCCTTCGGAAAATTGCTTGAGGGTTTGAAAGACAAGAACCGCTGGAATGGAGCTGATCATAAGAAAGTAAAACGGACGGGCTAGACGTACAACATCAGGATCTTGACCCATCGCATCAAGAAGTAATCCTACGCATGCCATCACCCCCGTAATACTGACACCAACCAGTATATTAGCAAAGAACCCATTTTTGAGCCATGTGGCAGCTTCGTAGACATCGCCTTTGCCTTTTGCTGCACCAACAAATGGTGTCATTGCTGCTGAAAAACCAATGCAGAATAGTAATCCTGCAATGAAGACATTATGACCAAATGATGAGGCTGCAAGCGGGAGTGTACCAATGCGTCCAAGCATAATATTGTCCGTAATCTGGACAATCATATGCCCAACTTGTGTGAACATAACAGGTACAGCAAGCGAAATAGTTGCTCGGTAGTGAGGAGCATAGCGAGAAATCCAAGTGCGAGACAGTCGGGAGGTCGGTAGGGATAGCATGCAGAAGGACTATGATGGTGAGACTAAGGGCAACGTAACCTCAAATGTTGTTCCAACATTCAAAGTACTATCAACAACAATAGCACCACCATGCATTTTGACAGCGCGATCAACGATGGCTAATCCTAGGCCGGTACCTTGAATTTCACCCACATTTTTCCCACGATGGAAGCTGACAAACAGATGAGGTATATCCTCTGGCGGAATCCCTATACCAGAATCGCGAACCGTCATGGTGATGCTGTCTGCTGTATGCCGCAATGAAAAGTACACATGAGTGCCGTCGGGAGAATATTTATAAGCATTGGAGAGTAGATTCCCAAGAATTAAGCGAAGAAGCTTAGGGTCGCCCCAGAATGCTAGCTGCTTGGTTGAGTAATCGGTATGGGTAATATGAGTTTGTCCCAAGCTCTTTTCGTATTCACGAACAAGGCTGGAACAGAATTCTATCAAATCGAGCTGCTGAGGTTCAAACGGTAGCTTGCCTGAATCAGACTTGCCAACAATAAGAATATTCTCAAGAAGGTTAGACATGCGGTCTAAGCTTGCCATAATGTCTTGCAGTGTTTCCCATTTTTCTTCATTGCTGCTTGTTTTCCAATAGCGCCGTAGGATACCAGCTGCAAGCATCATGCCAGCAAGCGGTGTGCGTAGTTCGTGAGAAGCGATAGTAACGAAGCGGTACTTGAGCTCGGTCATTTCCTGCTCTTTTTCAAGCTGTTGGCGTGTTTTGAAGTCTGTGATATTTTGGCATACGAGCATCACTGCTTCAATAAACTCTCGCTCAATGCTGAGTGGGACAGCATGAAGCATATACGGCTCACCAGCAAGCATGATCTCGCATGATACGTGCTTTCCCTCAAAGGCTTGGACGATGGAAGTGTGTGCTGCTGTTGCAAGTGGTTCATCAAGAAACGTTCGATTCTGCTCTCTACGAAGCGGAATACGCTCCGACTGTGTACCTTCGACTAGCAAGCATTCGCCGTGCTTGTTGAGCATGATGACTGCACCATTGGGAAAATTTTCTGCCAGAGAACGATATCGACGTTCTGCTCGCTTCAATTCTTGCTCAAGAAGCCGCCGTTGCCGTAGTTCATGCTGGATTTCATCAATCAATTCTTGAAGCTCGCGAGTACGGCGGTGCATGTTATGCTCAAGCTCAACAAGTTCATTGCTGAGTGATTCATTTGTTTGGACATAGTCCGTGACATCAACAAACGTACACAGAACATACTGTGATGTTGCTGTGTGCTCTTGTTCCTCAAGATGAATCGGTGTGCAATGTATGTGTGCGTAGATTGGTGTGCCAGAGCGGCGGACAAAAGAAATATTCAGTAATTGAGCGCTACCTAAGTACAGTGCTCCTGCAAGCTCGGCGTTATACTCTTCGGTAATCACATCGAGCAAGTTCCGACCAATCAGTGTGGAGACATCATCTTCAAGCATTGTGGCAAACGCTTGATTGGCAAACACTATGCGACTCGAAAGGGCATTTGTCGCTGATGGAGGAGGGGAAATTTCGACGATGACAAGTCCTGCTGCAGAGGCGTTTCCTGCATAGCTGCTAAGTGTAATCTGAGAAGGGACTGGTAGTAAGGATGATTTCATACTTCACTGTATAAATCAGCGCGAGTGTGATAACCGTTCTATCGGTGCATGTAATCCGCGTTGAGTAATGCCACTATGGCTCGATACACGAACTGCGTAGCTTGTCTGCAAGAGCATAAGCACGTGCCTCTTTGGATTCTTGGTCAGTGCGTTTGTACTCTTTGCAGGGATGAGCGTATATGTCTTCGCCAGCGTGCAAGAGTGTTCCATCGAATGTGAACCATCCAAGCCACATGACCTCGATTCCTTGTAGTATTCTACACCGATTGCTGCGTAACGGTTGAGCTTCTCGTCAAGCCCTTGTCCTTTGTTGTTGGAAGCTACTTTGCGAACAAACTTGGAGGGTTTCCTGTGCTGCCATATGGGGTACGCACGGTATTTCTTGTGGGTGAAGTCCCTAAGATAAGAAGGAGATTTTACTCCTAAGCTTAACAGCATGTCTGATACTGTAGGGGGGCAGTAGAGTGAGGAAAATAATCTCGCATGAGCAAGAGGAACAGAGTGCTCGTTGGTCTTCCAGCTTATATCTAGGGCATCAACAAGCACGAGCTGCTGGCGTTCAGCAAGAATACTGTCCAAAGGAGCATGGCTTTCCGTTTCAGAGGTTTGCATTGCAGCTTTAAGTTCATCAAAGACCCGTTGGTGTTTTTCCATGAGCACAGCAGCTAGCGTCTGTTCATTAGAGTCCATAGTATGGTTGTTGAGAAAGTCGCACACCGTGATGCACACTATTTCCCGAATATAACCAACGAACACAGATTCTGCAAGGATGATTCTGACTAAGGTGCACGGATACCAATTTCAACACTAGGAGGAGATTCTTGCTTGGACAGTGCTACGCTACGAAGCGAGTAAAAATACAGCACGCCCGTCTTAACAGCAGTGTCGAGAAATACAGTTGTTGTGTGAGAGACAGTGCCAATGCGCTTACTCGTTGTTTCTTGCTCGCTGCGGCGGTAAATAGCAATGCTTTGTGCAAGGTTATGGGCTTGTTCGCTCCACAATATTTCAATATTCTTACCAACACTCCTTGCATATACGTGCGATGGAGGCATGAGCTCGTCGGGGGAAGCTGCAAATTGCATAATAGCTGACAATCCACTTTCATTACCTTCTGCATCCAATGCTGATACAGCATATTCGTAGAGTTCACCTGCTTTCACGGTGGTATCTTGAGCAAACAAGGCTTCAGTCGGTTGTTTCAGGAGCGGCGCAAATCCAAATTTTGTTGCATAGCGTCTCGCTGGCGGCTGAAAAGCTTCACTCGGCAATTGTTGGTGCTGAGCTGTAGATGCAGTGCTTTTACGTCGCCTATACACTTGATATGCTACTACTGGTTGTTGTGTTAGTGCTGGAGGCTCGGCATTCCAGCGAAGCTGCGCTATACCGTGTTCTTCATAGACACCGATTCCGTGTGGTGGGCTTGGGGGGACAAGCTCAAGAGGGCGAACACGAGCAAGAGTATAGGACGGGCTCTCCATACCAGTCATATTCACCGCTCGGACAGCATAGACGTAGCTCATGTGAGGGTGGAGTGTAGGAGTAGTGTCAAGGAATGTTGTAGCATGAGGTGGGATTGGCGGCGAAATGCTTTCAAGCGGCTTTCCTATTGGAGCTCGATAGACAAGATAGTTGGCAATATCTTGCTCAGTAGTTGCATTCCATCGTACACGTACTCCCCTAATGCTACGCTGCGATTTCGCCTGTGCACGAGAGGATTGAGAAGATTGTCGTGTACGAGGCTCTGAGGGTACTATACTATCTTCCCAGAAAGCTTCTACACCGGAAACCTGTAAGGGTGCTGTATGAGCATTGCGATGTGCTGCAGCAACCCAAACTGATGGCTGCTCCAGTGTCGGGCGGAGCATGAGTGCTTTGAGTGCGTAGAAGTACGACATGCCACTCCAAACTTTCTCGTCAAGATAGGTAGAATCATCGATGCTGACAGTATCGATTGGTATATACGAAGACTCAGGGCCTTGAGCGCGGCTAATCTGTATGCCAAGAAAGTAGGGCTTTGCTGGTAATGGTTTCCATGTAAGCCGAATTCCGCTTGGTGTATCGTCTGCACGAGCTTCGGTAATGCGTGGTATAGCGCTTTGCCGCAAGGAAATCAACGTTGCCGTATCTGAGCAAGCGCCTTTATTGCCTACGGCGTCTTGCATCTGAATATAGTAGCGCAGAAGATGCTCAGGTTCGACACGGTCATCGAATGTAATAAACGAGACGTCGTTCATACCATCGAATGATGTCGGTCGTGTCGGAGAGACGAACAAGGGGAGCTGTTCGAATGCACCTTCGCCATCAATCTGTCGGAATACCGCTGCAAGGCGTAGTTCTTGCTCGGAGGAATGCTTCAAAATAAAACGCAAAGCAACTGATGAGTCCGACTCAAGAGCATCAAGAAAACGAGGGGGCGCGGAGCGATATGATTGACCCACAGTAACATTCATCATTTGTGGATTCGACTCAGCAGGTACTGTCGTCCCACCACGCAGCACGTACCGTACAGCGTAGCTGAATTGTGTTCCATCGGGTGCTGCGCGCGACGAGGAGTCAATGTAGAACATACCGAATGCTGCGCCGATTGATGGATACGGTATAAACAGTGCTGCTGCAGTACGGCGGCGGTCGTTCTGTATAATTCGCCACGCTTCTGCATCATTCTTTGCACCAATGGTTTGTACAAAGAGCTTCCATGCGGTCTCACCAGCAATACTTTTTGCTGCTTCGAGTGTGGGAGCGCGCTCTACACGAGCTATTTGTGTGAACTCTGGGTCGCTTGTTCGTTTGCGGAGAATCAGAGCAGCTACTGTATCGCTTGTGCTTTCGGGTGTTAGGGCAATCGGCGCAGCATTAATGACCGCGCCCTGAGGAGACCAGCGAACAGATGGACGGAAGTTCCGTAAAGAAATGCTTCGTGGAGACTTCGTTCGCGGCGATAACGGTTGTTGGTCTTGGGCTTCTAGATGGTAGAACGTCCCGGCAAGCAGGACTAGTGCTAGTGTACATAGCCGAAGCTTATCTTGTAGGAGCATCTGTGTGCTGCGTTGTGTCGAAAAAGCCTGTCTGTACATGACACTTTGATAGGAAAAAAGAATAAACAGAACGCAACCGTAGTGATTAAAACACCTCGATATCGATATCGAACTCTGTTTTCTTCGGATTCTGCTGATATGTCATCGATGCTTTAACGTCAAGATCAACGCAAAATCCTGCGCATAGCTCTGCGCTACCGAATGCTGAACCACCAAAGTACCATCCTCGACCATCACCTTCGTAACCACCACCAATCTTTGCTCCTATGGCGATTGATGCACCAACGCATCCGCAACGTGCACCACCACCCCAGCCTGTGCTTGCGTCGAAACCAAACGAGGTTGCCCCCGATCCTTCATTGCGCAAGAGGAAAAACTTTGTGCTAGCTTTACTGTATGCCCACACTTTTGCATCGCAAATCAGAATGTCGTAGGTGCTCGCTTCATGTTCTTCTCGCCCAAATTTTGTGTCAAGAGCAAAGGCTACGCCAGAAAATTTGTCATAGCTGCTAGGAACTACAATAGCTTGTTCGGGGGTCATGACACTGCGAGGAGCTTTGTATCCAAGCACTACTCCACCATGTGCGTGAGCAGTAACAAGGTTGATAACATTAACTTGTGCACTCAACCCTACACCAGCGTACATATAACCTTGTTTACCATCAAGGTCAAGTGTGATATTAGCTTTTCCTGTAGCGTCAACAGCTGGAATATTGAAGAATTGATTACTACTCATCTGTGCCTGTGCGGTAACGCGGAAGCGCTTATCCAGCGGAGCGAAAAAGCCCGTGGCATTACCTGCTTTTTGACCATACAATGTTAATAGGGCTCTAGCGGCTATTTGTACTCCAGCAGATGCACCAACTTTGACTTCCATAATTGCTGGATTGAGAGCAACGAGCTGGTCGAGATTTGCGATAGAAATAGAGCTAAAAAGTCTAAGTGCAATATCTTTGTCTTGAGTATTGATAGTAAGACCACCCCCAGTTGGCTTAATAGTAACGGGCCCTAAGAAAATTGGGGGGAGAAGTTCGGGGGGATTTGAAAGAATATCAACGCTGAACTCACGACCATCAGCGAGTTTGTAGTAGCCAATGTTCGCTTTTGCGTTCAGCCCTAAGCCTGGAATAGTCAAATTAATTCCCTTTGCCTCAAAGCCTGTACGTTTGTCTGAAAGCCAGAGTGGTGACGACCATGCATCATTATAGGGTCCGCCGACGTTCGGTTCAGAAAGCTTGGGCGGTGGAGAAAGATTCTCACCAAACGACAGAGCAGCGATATTGAGCTTTGCTATTTTGAGGTCAATCTCTCCTCCAAAGGGCTGTATCTTCTGAAGACCTTTGCTGGAAAAGACCAGTCCTCCACCAGACAGTGAGACTACACCGGGAATATTCAGCGCTATACTGCCATGAGCAGTAAGCTCAGCTGCTTGTGGATTGAGCTCTATACTCGTGACGGCGAACTCTGCAATACCAGCCCACGAAGTCTGAAAGCCGGGTTCGGAGGTAATAAGTGCTTCCCCGTTGCTTCGTATCTCTGCTGTTAAGCCAAGAGTTGTAACATATGGAACATTTGTTATAGACGCCGAGCCACGTAGGAAGAAGGTGTTAGCAGAATTCGGAACAATGCCAAACGAAAAGCCTTTTCCGCTAAGCGGTAGTCCAGCAAGCGTTACGGCATTGCTGTTGAGGGAGAATGTTCCAGCGGCAACACCAAATCCACCTGATGCTTTGGATACAAACATCATGAGATTATCAAACTTGATGTCACTTGCTGAGATAATGCCATTGTGGAGCTTGAAGTCTATTGTGCCGATGAGCTTGAGTCCTTCAACCGTAAAGTCTATTGTGTGAGCATGGAAGTTGAACACCCCTTTGGAGAAGGATACTCCTGAGCCGTGTGTACCAATGTCAATGATACCAAGTGATGCATTAGGCTTGATATGTGCATCGTTGACCGTGAATTGCACAGCTTTGCCATTCGCGTCTTTGAATACATCAGCAAAGTCACTCTGCGTAAGTGCTAGCGTACCTTTTAGATGAAACCCAGTTGCATCGAGCTTTGCACCCTTAAGCGTGAACAGTGTCGAAATCGAGTATATAGTGACGGGATATGTTTGATTTGGTAGAGTAAAAGCGCTAATGTCAGGATTCTTCGCCCCGTCGCTAAAGAAGAATGGTATTGGATTTTGTGTCAATTGCATCGTTTTCAAGGCTTCGAATTCCCATGGACCTTTTCCTTGCTCAATGAACTTGGTATAATTAAGCGTTACAACTCCTTGTATTAAGCCTTGAGATGAGGAATTGCTACCACTCATAATCTGAATATTTCCGCCATCAGATGACTTCATGATGAGAGGTATTTTCTGCCATGCTTGAATGGGCAGCATCGAGACATCAGTGCGGATAGTATTGTTTTCTGGTATCCATGTATTTCCCGAAGCAACAAGCTTAACGTGTGTAAATGGCAACCGAGTACCTTTGGGTATGGAGAAGGCGGAATTGTTAGGAATATTCGTAAATGCCCCGCTGACGGTTACAGTCTTCTCGCCAGAAGTCAATGATGTAATTTCGACAGGAAAACCGTATATCTTCTCGAGTGTGAACGGTGACTTCTTGAGCGTGAGTGTGATAGTCTTTGTCTCATCGGGTTTGAGCGAAACTTGTGCTTTTGCAGCAATAAATCCGGGCGCTACTGCGACGATGGTTGTACCTTGCGGGCGTACACCACGCAAGACGAACGAGCCTTTACTGTCCGGAGTTGTGTAAGACAGGTTCTCGAAACCTTCCTCGCGGACAGAAACACTTGACCAAAATTCCTGTGGCGGTTGTAGAGGATTACCGTTGGCGTCGCGGAGTTCTACTGTTCCAGTAACGCGGCCACCAGTGCTCAACTCGGCTTGTATGAACGTTGTGTCGGTATTTGACTGTAGCCCTACGTCGATAATACAAGGAATGAAGTTTGCTGATGCAGGACCCTCGATGTGCACCGGTACTGTGGTTTTTGCAGATGCACCGGGCTTAATGCCTGTAATAACTGCAGGTACAGGTTTGCCCATACTTTCTTGCGTGAGTGCAGACTTGTCGCCAAATGTTACTATTGCTTGGGCGATGGGTGCTTTCGTAGTTTTATGTTGTACGCTCACAGCAAGTGCAACACCCCGATTGATAGATGTAATGCCCATGTCGTGGATGGTAACAGCGTCTGTATTGAGAGCTTCAATGGTCAAAGGGCTATAATGTGCAGCAGCATGGTTATACCACGTAACGTCTTCCCATCCTGCGTCTTTGCCGAAGACTGCTGTCCCTGCAGCTTTCCCGTTTGAGAAGACATCAGCAGTGAATGCCCCAAAGAGGTTCGATTCTGCTTGGCTGTATGCACCTTTCGGTCCTGTAATGCTGAGAGCAGGGATGGGTGCGGACTGTGCGCTGTATCCCGTTGCAGAAAGGGTAAATGATTTACCACTTGCCCCAATAGGAAGCATGGATGGACTGTTTACAAGCTTAGACATTGCTCCCGTTGCGATGCTACGCATGACAGGCGTTGCAAAGAGCTCAGAGATTTTGGATTCTACGGGATTAGGGTTGATTTTGTGCATACCCTTGATTTTAATGAGCAAATCTATTCCCTGAGAGGTAGCTTTATCTACAGGTGGCTGTATCTTTATAACATGAACAGGCGGTATAAAGAAGGTCTCGGGAGCTTTGACATGCACGTGCTTTGTTTGTGGAGGAAAGCCCTTGCGCTTGAATAAAAGCGTCGTCGTTCCATAAGCAACGGGAAGGGCAAAGCGTCCGTCTGGGTCGGTCATTGCTTTTGCCTTGACAGACGATAGCTGACTAATTTCCACCGACGATACAAGGTTTTCTAAATCGTCGGTAACTCGCCCACAAACAAGAGCAAGTGGGGACAAGACATATCCTTGAATGTGCTCTTCTTCAGATTGCCCATCGACAACGACGAGTAGACCGGGGGATGGTACAGAGATGTTTTGAGCTTGAGAAATATCTTTAATGTTTACATACCCGAAATATTCTACAAGGGGATTATCGGTACTCGCACTTTTATTTCCTATCTCGACTTTCTGCCAAGAGGCAAGCCGAAAGTCCTGTGCGAAGTAGAGAACTGCACCAGCTGCTTGAAGTAGGTATGCCCCTTTGGGCACAGAGTCAATACTAAAATTGCCGTTTTGGTCTGTTGTGGCATATAAGCGTGCTTGGACTGCGTCGCTCGTGGCGACAAACGGTACAAGGGCTACCTTAACACCGTTGAGTGGGTCGGTGGGGGCTTGTGCAAGATAAGTTGATGGAGGAAGGCCTTCCAGATTGAGACGACGTATGTTGCCGTGTACTATCGATCCACCTGCTGCATCTAGAACCACACGAAGGTGCACATCAGCAATACCATCGGTAGCAATAGAAGCCTCGTAGACCTGTAAGATTATCTCGAGCGGTTGGCATTTGTTTGCGCTAATGCGTACATAGTATCGGTCATGAAGACCTTGTTGGTTGAGAAACAGTGGCTTGCTTAACTGTTCTGCATTGAAACTGTGCAGAAGAACACAGGCAGTGTTCGCGATACTTTGTATAGACTTTGTTGAATTTGACTTTTCTGGGGACAAAGCAGCATGTGAAGGCTCTGTATAAAACTCTTGTGGGCGATATATAGATACTATTGGATTTTCCGCTGGCTCCGAGGAGTTCTTGTCTTCCTTCTTGACGCGCTTCAGTACTGTCATTTTCAGGCGAAATGTTCGCGCAAGAGCATATAGCGTCCCGACATCGAGAGTTTTTTTGACACTATCGGCAGTGATAGAAACAGTCTTCTGTTCGATAAGAAAATACGGGCTTTCTGCAACGACTTTGAGTGTCAGGGTTTCAAATTCCCCTGTTGTAGCAAAGAGAGAGATAGTGTCTTTGTACGAAACAGTAACGTACTGACCTTTATTGTTTTTCTCTTGTTTTGTTCGCGTAATGACTGTATCACCCAGGTAGGCACCTTGCTTTGCAAAAATTGGATTGACGAACTCTATAGTGAACATGCCATTCTGGTCTGTTTTGGCTGTACCAAGTAGAATATCTGGAACAAGTTGATTCGGGAGAGAAATTTGTTGATTACCAAGATTGACGTGTAATTTCCCATGCTGTGACGCTCGCGAAGCGAAGACCTTGACGGTAAGATTCGGGAGAGGGTATGAAAGTTCTGCCACTGCTGCCTTGAGTGTTGTTGTTGAGGGGTTGCTTCCAAGTCGGTTGCCGACAACAGCAGAAACAATCTCGCCAGCAGATGACAGGGCCTCAGCGGGTAAAGGTGATGCATCTTGCAGAGGATCCTTGTTCAAGGCAGAGGCACGATATGACCATTGAATCTTCCCCCGGATGACAGACATTGGTAGCGGTGTATTGCTACTTATTTTTCCGTTTCCTCGTGATGGAGAACTCAGAGCAGATGCTCGTGATAGGGTGTTAGCATTTACGAGGTCTGTCTGTGTGCGCATGGCAAAGGTAAATATCTCGCTTTTTCCGTCGTTGCGTCCGATGGAACGAGGGTTGGTAGGGTTGGGGTCATTGGGGTCTGTAGCTTGTACTTGCCAGACGAAGCCCGAAGCGTTGGGATAATTCTCAAAGCGTGGGTCGCTTGGCAGCCACTGATAGCTATTGGTAGAAAGGACTTTCTCGAAGAGGGGTGGATTCCCTTCAAGCGCTTGGCGTGGCTGTTGCCCTCGAAAAATTGGTACAACACGCAGTTTGTAGCGGCTTTGTTGCCCGAATCGAGCTAGTACCTGTGTCCACTGGAACATTGGTAGATAGGGAGCAGAAGGAGCAACTCGCTGTATGGAATCACGATTCGCTGGAGAAATTAGGCTTGGTGGGTCAGGAATAATGACAGTGAATGTTCGGCACTGTTCTATACCAAGTGTTGCCCCTCGCTCATCAATAACCCGAACGCACAGACGGTATGTGCCTTCGGGAAGTGTGTTTGTGCGTATAATTGCGGCTTGCACAGAAGCATCGTACTCAAAGGAGTTTGCCGGAAGAATCTGTGGTGCGGTAAGCGTTTGTGGTATGCCCGGAGCAAGTGTAAACGGTCGTGTTAGGTCATTCTTGGTGCGGAATAGAACGGCATTATTATCGAGTTGCGTTACTGTTGCTGCAATGCGCAAGCGAGAAAGCGTTGTGCTGCCTGTATTCACCACAGTAACAGAAAATGCAGCGTTGAGGCGTTCCCAGTCGCTGACCCGCTCGGGGAGTGTGGATGGAGTATTGAGGACAAGGGTAACTTGAGCATGCAGTGTACGATACACAAAACACAAGAGTATGAGCGTCAGTAGCATCGTGCATACTAAACGGCTTTGGGAGAGCTGAACGTGCCGCATAGAGTACTCCTCAAACTAATGCTGTATATTGGAAGTGATGGAAAACAGTAGTATTCAGAAGCCTATCGAATATTGTATTATTGCTGTCCATTCACCGAAGCTCCTACCGCGAGCAGGGTTACCGAAAGCGTAGTTATTGTTGTGGACATTCAGCGAGAGTGTTCCAAGTTTTCCAGCCTCGCCGATAGTGTACGATGCAGTGAGTTGTCCTGTCAGTTGTCCATCGTGGGAGGGCTGTGCTGTTGTCGGACTGCTTTGCTCTGTGGCAGTAACAAAGCCATATCCCAGAGTAAGAGAGGTTGCAAGTGTACCATCGAAAAAGCCATAGGATACGGACTGACCAATATTTGCAGTTTCAATGCGGAGAAGTTGCTGTGTAATATCGGAATAGAAGCCTGTTGTTGAGAGAGAAACACCAGAAGGTAAACTAAGCGACCATGACACTATACCTGTGTGTGTTTGATTCGTGTTGATGCGACGCGTAATGACATTCAAGTCCTCGACGTCGTTCCGCGCATAGGAAGCAAGAAGAGTACTTGAACCGCCCAAAACCTCGAACGTACAGCGCGGAGCAATCGAAAGAGACTGAGCAACATTTTCAATGCGAAGGGTGTCATTTCGGGGTGTTGAACGAAGACCGTAGTTCGAGTACTGTACATCGATGCCGAATGCGTGTATGGGCTGAAAAGAAAGCGAGCCTGAGGCAATGAAGCGGTGGATAGGTGCGATACGATTAGCTACGAGGTTATTGACGCGTACTCCTGCCGTTCCACGTAATGACAGTGCGCCACTGAACAAGCGCAAAGATGGGGATACCGTACCTTCTAGAACGTCATTTTGCAGCTGCGCATATCCTAGGCTGACAAAGCCCGGTCCAATATATTGCCCTGCAAACACACACGAAATATCGCTGACTGGTGCAATTGTGAGAGTTACTTTTGCTGCTGCATCAAGCTGACTGGAAAGTCGTGGTGTGAACAGGAAAGGTGGTATGTCGAGAAAGGGCAATCCAGAGGGCGCTGCTACTTCAGCAAGTCTGCGCGAGCGTATGTCCTGTGAAAATGCTGAAACTGCAAGTTCAGCAGAGCATCGAACGTTGCCGTCGAATCCTGCAACGCCAAATGTTGTAGAAATAACAGTGTTTTCTTGAGCTTGGGCGAGACGTGTTGGGTCGGCAGTTGAGGGTGTAAGAAGCGAAGTAGTGTCGTCGATGACGCGTAGAGCCTGAATATTAATAAACGCAGTATTCTCATCGCCATAGCCTAATTTTAGGCCAAAAACAGGACGCTGGTACGCTGTAAACGCGCCAGCAACGGCTATCCCACCTGCGCGAATGTCATAAGGGACGATCTGATTGGTGCTGCCATACAGAGCAGCAAGGCGGATACGGTCTGAACGCACTTCCAGACCAGCTCCTAAGACACGTATATCGCCAAATGTTAAGTCGCTTATTTGCAAAGAAAACCATCCTGCGTGGAGAGTAAGCCAGCCAAAGAACGTTGGTGATATACCTAATTGATTGAACGGTTGTCGGAACTCACTATGGTTTGAACCGAGAAATGCTTCGAATGGTAGATGAATGTGATCGAAAAGACTTACATTTATCCGTGCAATTGCCATAAGATTGCTTGTGGGACGCCGCGCTTCAATTCCTTCGGCAGTGTAGAAATCTCCCGATAATGTTATTCCTCCACTAACTTTCACAGGACTACGAACGTGTGATACCGATGAGCTTGTGCTCTCTGATTGTTGTGCTATGCTATAGTATGCACTTCCCAAGAAGAATGCAAGCGTGAGAAAGCATATAGCTGTACTAAGGAGCTGTCGCATTGCAACCTTGTTCGTAGTTTTCTTATGAAACTTGAGTACCTCT
>JANWZB010000044.1 GCA_025055035.1 Candidatus Kapaibacterium sp. | reverse complement strand
TGAGCCAGGATCAAACTCTCCATTGAACTCTTCTTTCCTATATAGTTCAAACACTCGCTTGTCCTGCTCCTTCCTTCGCAATGCCCCCGCAATACAATCCAAAGGACATTGCGTCAATACTACCGCGCTGCACTGTGTACTACTATCCTCTCTCAGAATACCCGTACACACACAAACGCGCCTGTCGCAAGGCTCCCTATGCTTGCTCTTCCCTTTCTGTGCTTTCTGCTTTCAAAGAACGCTCCAATCCCCACACACATCGCTCCACACTAGGGCTAGTCGAGCAGAGATGGACTACAAAATTAACACCCTGACACACTCCACGCAAATGAAAAGTGAAAAATTTTTTCACAGGCACTTCACTATATTAGGTCACTATAGGTACATTTCCAGACATAGTACAGGCAGGATTTTACAACCGTTTTCCGATTATCGATTATGACACACCAACTGTCGTCTTTCATGTCAGAACGTTTTTATTGTTTTTATTAGTTTTTTGCAGTGTCGCATAGGTATGTAAACGTAGAATGAAAGAATTTGCGTATATTACAGCACGCACTGTATATTCAAACACAGTGTGCAACATTACTTTACACGCGCAAGCTCATGCGTCAACCTTAAAACCGAATTCCTAGCGACCCACATCTACCCTCTTTTAACACTGCATCATAAAAAGTAGGTAACAACACAGTGCAGTGTGCACATAAAACGCATTCTCATTCTACGCATATTGCATATACATGTACATGATTGTACGTATATTGCTTGCCGCTCCTCTTTTCTTTTTTTCTGCATTATTATCATTATCGGTAAGTAACGCCTCGAAATGTATCATGTCTCGCATGTCTTGCTTGCGCACTAGCATAATATGTCGCGTAGTCATTATCGTCATTATCGCCACTCGTCTCTCTGCTGCCCAAAACCAACAGAGCCAAACGCCTACCGTGCATTATGGCTGGGCATGGTGTGGTGTAACTGTTATCGAGTCCTCACCTGCGAGGCTCACCCTTGATTATACTCCTTGCTGGAAGGGATTTGATACCGTAATCCTTCACGGTATTTTGTACTTGAGCCCCAAGATTGTCGGGACACAGATCTCTGCACATCACAACAGCACACCACCGCATGCAGAACTATGCATTCCAGTAACCGTTCCTTCATCGCAAGGCTTTATTGTTTCTTCTGTAGTAGTTCGGAATGTACGCTCTGTATCGGCACGCATGCTATCACGTGTAGAAGGAATGTACAGCCGTATCGCAATAGATACCGCTGCACACACTCCCAGTACAGAACCGCCACAATGGTACAGTATGCACTATGCAGGTATTGGTCGCGACCGACACATTGCTATATTAAAGCTCCGTGCTGCCCGCTTTAATCCATCATCTACTAGCATCGAACTTCCTCAATCCATCCGCATTGCAATAGAATTTGCCCCAGAGGATGCCGTTCACAATACTTCACACTCTGCCCTCAGCACTCCACCTTTTGAGATTCCAGAACTTACACTTGCCACAACCATTAATCACGCTCAAACATCACTGTGGCGTATTAATGCCATACCTAAGCAGCAGCTCGCTGATATTTCCTTGAGTTTGTCTGCTTCCTCAAGTATCAAGGCTGCGTCGCAACAGTCTGTTACTGGGCGCTGGGCAAGAATTGGTGTAGAGCGTGATGGTATCTACCGTATCACAGCACAGCAGCTTCGCGATATCGGCATCACAATAGCAAATAACGAAATAACATCAATACGGCTTTTTGGTAATGGTGGAGTGGAATTGCCAGAGTCGGTTGCACTTTCCACAACAAATACCATGCAGGAACAACCGCTGATTATCGAAACCGATGCTCAGGGCGCTTTTGCTGCTCTTATGTTCTTTGGCTGTGCGCCACATGGCTTTATTGCTCGATATAGCGACTCAACCCAGCCGCCGACAATTCAGCACTTTCTTAATACATTTTCCCGTCGCACATTTTACATGCTCACTGTAGGGGGCAATGTTCAAGGGCAACGCGCAACATTTACCGAAATAACCACAGCAGCAACAGTATTCCCCTCGTATCATATTGCACGCGTGTTTAAGGAAGACGATTTAGAAAACCCGTTCGATATTGGTCTTTCAGGTTCTGGACGTCGCTGGCTTGGTCAGCGTTTCAGTAATAACCGTGCTGTACGTTTTGAAACACCCTTACCACATCTTGTGCGCAGCGCTGTGCCGATTCTCTATCGCGTTTGCGCGGCATGGAATAATCCATCGGGTGCGGCTCCCGGTGGAAAAATCTTTGTCCGCGAATCAGGAACAGAAGTTTTTTCTACACCCTTCACATTCTTTGGCTCGACGAGTGAGTACTTGGTTGGCAACATTGAAACCCGCACTGCAACACTTCCAGCTTCTGTCATTGCAAACAACCGCAGCGTCCTTGAATTTGTATATATGGCAGATATTGGCGATGGTGCACATGGCATTCTTGACTGGTTCGAAATTCACTATCCGCGAGAATTTATCGCAAGCGACAATCAGCTTGACTTCTTCACCGATACACCAGCAAATCAAAGCGGAATCGCAGAATATACGGTGCGTGGGTTTTCTTCCAGTCCAATTTTCATTGTTGATGCCACACATCGTGCTCGCCCGCAGTTTATCCGCAACACTTCGGTAGTGAGCGGGCAGGCTACATTCCGTGCTGTTATTAGTCCGCGTGCGCCACGCCGTTTCTTTCTTTCCTCTCAGACTCTCTCTGTGCCTTCTCTAGAGCGCATCGACGACATTCTCGACCTACGCAACACGCCTGCCAATGCTGATGTCATTGTAATTACGCACAAAGACTTGCTCGCTTCAGCGCAAGCATACCGCGAGTATCGAGAGCGCCAAAGTAATATGACCGTTGCTGTTGTTACAACCGACCAAATCTACTACCAATTTAACGGAGGCACACCCGACCAAACTGCACTCCGCGACTATATTGCCCACGCTTTTCGCACATGGCAACGCAAACCACGCTATGTTCTTCTCTGGGGAGATACACACTTCGACATTCGCGGAATTATTCCGAACGTTACGGCGCGCAACTTCGTCCCAACGTATCAGTTCTATGACCCAGATGGAGACTTGCACGCTATCAGCACAAACTATACAACAGAGGACTACTTCGTCTGCGTCAATGGTGATGACAATATTGTTGATTTGGCAATAGGACGCCTCTGTGTGCGTAGCAATGACGAAGGTATGACGATTCTTTCCAAGATACGCCGCTACGAAACAGCATCATCGCTTGATAATTGGCGTACCCATGTTCTGCTCACAGCGGATGATGCTCCTACAAAAGACCTTGCAACGTCCGATGGAACACTTCATACAGGACAGTCCGAAGATCTAGCGCAGTTTATCATCCCTTCCGATATTCGCGTTCGGAAGACATATCTGCCAGACTTTCCAACAGAGAATACTCCGGGCGGGCGGCGGCGTCCTGGAGCGACACAAGATATGATTGCTGCAATCAACGAAGGGGTACTGATTTTGAATTGGATAGGTCATGGGAATCCACGTGTATGGGCAAATGAAGAATTCTTGCAGCGCGACGTTACTATACCACAATTCACAAATCTCGACCGCTTATTTTTCCTTGTGGCAGCAACATGTGATTTCGCACGCTTCGACAACTACCGCCAGCAAAGCGGCGCTGAGGAAATGCTCAGTAGCCCGCGTGGTGGAGCTATTGCAGTGTTTGCTGCTTCTCGCACTGTGTATTCGGGTGATAATGCAGCTATTAGCCAAGAGTTGTATCGTCAAATATTCCGTAACACTGGCTCCTCCGAGCCGCCACGCTTCGGAGACTTAGTGTTTGCTGTCAAGCAAACCTTTTACACTGGCTTCGACAACAACGATCGCAAGTTCTGTCTTCTTGGCGACCCAACAGTGCGCTTAGCCCTTCCTCAGCAACCTGTTATCATTGACAGCATCAACGGCCAATCTACTTCTATACTTGCACCGTTGCCTACCGTCAAAGCATTATCAAGAATGACAGTGAGTGGCAGCGTTATGTTGCCCGGCTCAACAATCATCGACACAGCATTGAACGGCACAATCCTTGCATCGCTTCATGACACTGATGTTCAGCGTCTTGTTCCAGATGTAGACTTAAACCGCACTGTCCATCGGATTACTAGCCTCGGTGGCCTTCTAAATATTGGTGCAAGCTCTGTACGACAAGGGCGCTTTCGCTTATCGCTTCCGATTCCCCAGGACATAAGTTTTTCTAATCAACCCGGTCGATTATTTTTCTATGTTGTCAGTAACGATGGGCGTAAATTTGGTCGCGGTGCAACATCACATTTTATTCTCGGCGATCTTGACGAAACCGCTATAAATGACGGAATCGGACCCGAAATTCGGCTCTTTATGGATACGCGATCGTTCAAGCCGGGAGACTTCGTCAGTTCTACACCACTGCTAATTGCTGATATGTACGATGACACTGGGATTAATGCTACAGGCATAGGGATTGGACACGATATTCAATGCTGGATTGATGATAACCCAATCCCGATTATTCTAACGCGCAATTACCGCGTCTCTCTCGAGGATCCACGTCGTGGCACAGTAGAACGACGACTTCCTGCATTATTGCCAGGGATACATCGCGTGCGCGTGCGCGCATGGGACATTTTTAATAACTACTCCGAAAATGAAACGTACTTTCGCGTTGTATCCAGTGATTCTATGCTTGTCGTAACAGAGCTTATAAGTTATCCTAATCCCTTCGCCGAGCAGACTACTATCCGTTTTCGGCATAACCAGCAAAGCGAGCAACCATATACTGTTGCTATATACTCGGCTAATGGAACACCGGTTACAACATTCTCTGGCGTAACAACGGCACGTACTATTGAAATACTCTGGAACGGACGGGACGCATCAGGAAGCCCTGTTCCTTCAGGAGCATATATGATTCTTGTTCACGTTACGGGAGCACATCGCCAGACACAGTCGGTTAGTGGGTATGTTCTTCGCAGCCGCTGATAGCGCGTTTTTGCATCTGGTTGCTAGTATGTCTCTTTCTGAACACCTTTCCAAACACTAGGTATATTCAACCAACCACATTTTCAACTTTATGTTTCTTGAGCTTTCGATGGACACACTCGCAATGTACCATACAATGCGCTTTGTAGCATTGATGAAGCAGGCTCTTACAGTCTTGATTGGAGTATGCTGCACATGGGTATATGCTATTGCACAAGGCACATCAAATCTGCCACCTTTAGGGGGACAGCCAGCTGTACCGTTTATGCTCATCGGACCTGACTCGCGTGCTAACGGTATGGGCGACGCCAATACTGGCATGGCAGAAGACCTCCATGCTATCCACTGGAATCCATCAGGATTAGCATTCCAATACGACCGCCAAATCTCGCTAGCGTTCTCTCGTTGGCTACCGCAATTCAATGCAGACTTGTACTATGCGCGAGGGGCGTATGGACAGTATGTACCGGCACTACAAAGCACTGTTGCTGTGGATTTCTTGCTGTTCAATCTTGGGCAGTTCATTCGCACAGATATTCAAGGTCGTGAACTTGGCCGCTTCAATTCCTTCGAGTTTGCTATTTCTGCTGCCATCGCTACACAAATCACTGATGACATCGGCATTGGAGGAGCAGTAAAGTACATACAATCGAATCTTGGTGCAACAACCGACAACGTAGGTGGAGGCGTAGGACAGACTGCTGCTTTAGATATATCAGCTATGTGGAAACCTTTGAAGTTCAAAGTTGCCGATCTGGACCTCGGCGACCGTTTTTCGCTCGGCGTAAACCTCAAGAATATGGGTCCTGCGATTACCTACAACCAATTTGCTGATCCGCTTCCTGTACAGGCACGCATTGGCATGGCAGCAACCCTTGTACGCGATGAATTCAATGAACTGAATGCTGTTTTCGATTACGCAAAGCAGCTTGTTCAGCGCGACTCTACGATTGAAGGTGGCTTTGTTCAAGCTATTCCTGCAGTCTTTACAGCATGGGGTACACGCGAGTTCGAAATTGCCGGTGGCGTAGAATATTGGTACGATAAAACTGTAGCACTACGTGGAGGCTATTATTTCGAGCCACCACGCGTCCGCGATGCCATTCGTAACTATTTCACTGTTGGTGTTGGTGTACGCTTTGACATCGTGCAAGGCGACTTTAGCTACATTATTCCTGTGCAAGTGAATAACCCTCTTGCAAACACATTACGCTTCTCTCTTATTGTCAATTTCCGCGATGGCAAGCAGCTTCTTGGCATCAAGACTAACACACAGCAGCGCTAGATAGCTGCTAGATGTTCCATATACTCACAAGCCGCGTGAATACTCTTTATGTGGCCTCTCTGCTTTTTTATAATCTGTTTGCTAGACCCTGACCAACAATAGCAACTGAAAGTAGCACACTGTGCATAACACCAAGACCTACAGTGCACACGAGCACCCTATTCAGATCTCGCCCGTGCGCACGCATAAGCGCACGACAGATGGCAACCCCCCAAGGTACGATCATTCCTGCTGACAGCAGTACTATCCAGCTATAGTACATCAATGCGCAGACACCAGATATACCGAGTGCTCCACCGACCAGCATGCAATACAGATATCGCGCTCGCTTATCGCCAATACGAACAGCAAGAGTACCCTTTCCCGCGGCAGTATCGGTCGAAATATCACGGATATTATTTACCAGGAGCACACTTGCTGCCCAAAGCCCCGGAGCAATACTAGCGCACAGTACCGTAAACGACCATGTATGCGTCTGAACATAGTACGTTCCGCATACAGGCACTATGCCAAAAAACACAAAGGCACACACTTCGCCTAAACCACGATAGGCTAGTGCTACTGGACTACCTGTATATGCCCATGCAATAACCAGTGCAAGAATACCAAGAGCAAGAATCTGCCATCCCCCAATCCACACTAGATACTGCCCCATAATGAATGCAGTACCTGCAACATACCACGCAGCGCGCTCTACTTGAGATTGTGCTAATATTCCTGATGCTACTGCTCTTGGCGGACCCAGACGCTCCCGTGTATCGGCTCCTCGGCGAAAATCATATACATCATTCACTAGATTGCTGACAACTTGTAACAACAAAGCACAGCACAGTGCTACTAGTGCAGGCACAGGAGCAAATTTCTTATCATACAGTGCTAATGCTGTCCCCAAGAGAACAGGTGCAGCACTTATTGGCAGTGTTGCAGGACGAACAGCAATAATCCATGCTCTCAGGCGGCTTACTACATACGAAGTGTAAGGTTCTGACATACAAATCGCTCTAGAAAACAGTTCACACACTATCTACGCATCTGTACTTTCACTACCGCTTGTGAGTGCTCTACTGCTTCGTCATTCACTGGTACAGCTGTAACAACAAGCAATACCAGCGCCTGATGACCAAGCTGCTGCGCCTGTATTGGCACACGGTGAGTTCCTCTTAGTCGCTCCCCATCTTCTACGACCATTATCTCCCGACCCACTGCATCGATACAGCGCACTGCTACTAGTGCACGGTCCAGAAGCTCATACTCCACAATAGCATGCTCACCAAACGGATTCGGATAGACATGCACATGTGCTAGCACAGCGTTAGGAGCAACAACGTGTACAGTATCATCAGAAAGCACCGTTTCGAATTCCTGCACACGCAGCTTCGTAGCATCATAGAAGATCACACGGTACACATACACCATACCTCTACGTGGCACAGAATCAAGCACACTATATTCTGCACCGTATGCTGCACCACGAAGCTTCAGTGTGGGCACCTGCATAAATGTTGCTACTGTATCGAAATGAGTACTACGAGCGGTAGTGCTATCAGCATATTCCTGTGGGAAGTATTGCCGAAGGATAATAAATCCTGCATTAGTACGCCTGCTAATACGTTCTTCCTGTGTTCTCCAGCGCAGAAGCACACGTTTATCACCTCGATATTCTGCTTGTACACGTGTACTACACACAAGCCGTGGTAGTTGTTCAATACTTGGGGCATCGGCACTATAACGCGTATGCATCTCATAGTTATTGCTGCGCTGATAGAACTGACCTTCCCGCACCGTTGTTTGCTCACTTTTGAAGGCATTTGCTTGCTGGCGCTCAATTGGTAGCACCCATGCTAGTGTAATTGCTTGAGGATTACGGATAGTATCCTTCATAACTACCCTGCAGCGCCCCAGTAGAACAGGCACATCGGGCAAGCACACATGTGCATGCTCAAGACTGTCCGGGCCAAGTATTCCAAGAATGATTGTTTGTCCATGTATCAGGGTTTTCATTTCATACCCGGTACGTTGCTGCACATTGTGATGCAGGACATGCAGATCTGATGAATCAAGCACAATGTTAGCATCGTACAATGAGGTAGTACTATCTAGCTTTAGCCTGAATGTTCCATTTGCCCAATAATACCAGGATCCAGTGCTTTGCGCAGAACGATTCACAAGGACAATATCAAACTCTATCGTGCGCGGTAGCATCACAGTTATATTCGTTAGGTATATGTCAGCTTTGCTCTCTAGATGTTGCGCGTGTATCCTGACAACACCATGCCAGAGCAGCATAGTACTTATCATCACCAAGCACCACAAACGTTTGCTGTTGTTCATCGACGCAACCCTTTGATACCACGATTATTCCAAATAATGTTTGCATCACGTGTTGTTACAACACCATCACAATCGACATCGGCACGCCAGTACCCTACTCTACCAAACATCTGCCATGCAGACTGCACACAGGCATCGTAGTCAGCACGAGAAACCATCGGATTTTCGCTTGACTCTTCGCACACATCACCGGCAATCAGCACGAATATCACTCTATCGGCAACCCATACAGGCTTGAGTGCGCCACCGCCACCAGCAACACGTGCAGTATCGCTCCAGTCTACTATAATACGCTGCTGGGGCACTATATCGAGCGTATCTCGCCATTCCACAGGAAGGTGGTTGCGATGATACAACCTCACTACACAACGACCACCATGCTCCCACTCTTCAGGTAACTCCACAGGAATACTATACTGACGTGCTGTATTGCACAGTGCACCGTTGCTCTGTAACAGCAGTGGTAGAAAAAGCCGTAATGAGTCTTGCTCCACACGAGTGAGCCGCCATAGTAAACCATCTGCCGTGCGTATCTCTATAGGAAGCACTTCCATCAGCATCCAGTCAACCGTTGTGCGAGGGAACGCCTCTACAGTTGCACTCTGTGCAAGTACAGCACTATATCCGCCTAGTCCAGTACCGATGCTATTGGCAGAAATGGTAAGCTGTGTGTCAACAATCGAATGAGGAAGAAGACCGTTCTCGCATAGCGTTGTTCTCATGCGCACATCATTCTGATATATGCCGCGCTCCAATGCTCCTTCTAACCATGCATTTATGCTAAAAAAGATACTTGGCGCAAGAGTTCGTGTAGAATCAACACCAAGAGCAAAGAACCGTGAGGACATCGGTGTTAGCTGCACACTGTCCATAACACCAAATATCCAGTATCCCTGTTCCGAAGTGCTATTCCATGAACTTCGAGTCGTACGACGCTGAGGTGTACCATGCGTTTCCCATCTACCGTACAGGTTATTCCAACGTTGCAGTACAGCACGTGCACCGTCTACGTTGTAGGTTTCATCGGAGGTGCTATCCCTGCGCCACGCATATCCTATACGCACAATAGCAGAAACAGGTCGGTATTCCGTTGTATCGTAGAGCACTAGCTCAATTCCCCGTCGTACTTTGCTTGTATCATCATTTGGGGCTGGAGCAGTGCGAGGGCGAACACACATAGTAGCAGACATCCGACTTGGAAGAGTACTGTTTGCAAGTACTTGCAGAAATGTATAGCGATTATTGAAGACACGAGGAATGCTGTCGGCGCGCACAATACGGCGTACTGTACCAACAATTTCTGCTGAATCTTCTGCAAACAATGGCTGCGCATACTGTGGGAGAAAGCTCAAGAAAATCTTACCGGAACTATCCAGATACAAGCGTGATGTTACGCGCAATGAATCTCGGACTGCGACACTGCGTGTGCATTGATAGCCTCCACGATTCCCAATATCAAGCACAGAAACCTCAGGCAAAAGCTCATCTGAAGCCAGCATAACACCTTCCCCACGAGTGCGTATTGTAATAGCTCCTTCGGCAAGAGTATGAGCATGCAGGCTGCTCAATGGAAAGCGCGTGATACTACACCCGCTTGCAAGGCGCAATGGAAGCGGCGATGTACACACTAATGACCCCTGAAGAAGGTCAAGTGCGTGGTGTATGTAGTATGCTCCTTCACGCTGTATTGCTCCTTGCGGATTCTGCATCAACAGCCGCATGCACGTTCCTGAACCATGAAGATACTGGCGCTGCACACCATCGAGCACAACAGCGACATCGTGCGTGCTGCTTCCTATCCTTCCCTCGTGCCACATTCCCCCGCGTACGTGTATCGTACATTCAGACATACTTGTGAGCAAAACATCACGATGAACTTCGAGTGAGTCATGGACAGTTATTTGGCACAACGACGTACCCGTTACACGGGGTTGTACATATTTGTGTGCTGCACCCAGCAACACTAGATGACTATACCGCAGAGCCGGAACATACTGCCTCGAACGTTCGTTATGTAGGGCGAACTCCGTAACCGAGCCAAGAGAGTCTTGGTGCAGCATGTTCTCCGATGCAAATGTCCGCACTATTCCACTGTTTGCTACTATTCCACTACTGACAAAGCGCTCCTGCACCTCCAGACAACCAGCATTTGCAATATGTCCCCGATTATCGAGTGCAAGTATCCGCACGTGTGATACACTACGTGCAGACGATGGGGCATAGATAACTATGTTCCCTTGCGCTTCTTCTGCTGTAATGCGCATATGATGTAGGGCACGGTGGCTTGTTATCTGCGCGTTCATGCTATGCAGCCTATGCAGCATTTCCGACACAACGTGCGAAGTGCTATGTACTTGCTCTATTTGCACCGTACCAAAACACCAGGGGCCACGCGGCGGTGCTTCATCAGCAAACGTTGAATCGCTGCTTTCTCGCGAACCAATCAGCAAGGCAGCAGACTGTACGCGAGATGAATCGCTAGCTCTCTGCCTGATAACAACTGCTTTGGCAAGCACTAACGCTGAAGTATCAGCGTTATACTCGTATGCAACACCACGCTCGCGCATTTGTCCTTCGGGAGACATACCGTCGAGAGCGTTGCGACGGAACCCTACATGCACGGTATGGTTGATTTCCACACTATCATCAGCATCAGGCTCGCGCATAACATTCCACGTCAGCGGATTTGACCAGCGCCCACTTCGCACGCTCCGCACCTTTTCACGAACTCCACGGAGCACGATATAGTCCCCTGAGTACACAGAATATGGAGTATTCAGAGCATTTGTCAGTTCGCTATATTCCACATATCCGACGCCATGCACACGTGCTGAAGTACGGGCAACGCGTAATGCTGCAATCCGACGCGGCGCAGTATTGTGCTGCTTCTGCGTTGATACAGCATAGATCCCTACAATCTGCTCATTCCTCGTATCAAACGGCGATGCAATCTCAGTTTCTGTGTATGCAAGGCGCAATGTGCACCTCCACAGCCGTTCTACTACGCTGTCGTTCCATTGCCAACGTATCAAGCGGCGAACGTCATGTACAGGTGAAAACTCTGGGGGTTCCTGTTTCGGAAATACCGTCAACGTTACTGTCTGCGGGCGATTTGATGTTGTGTAGCGTATGTGCGTTTGGCTATTATTGAATGTGTACTCTGCTACTGTGCTGGATATCGTTCGCGTCATTGCGCCATACACCTCACTACTCTTATCGTATAGTGCTTCTGCGTGAGCACTTGTCATGTGTAATTCTCCAGATTGTCCCATATCGGCTATCGCATTATGCATATATAGCGCACCAGCAAGGACAATCTTCCCGCTACGCAATGTTTTGTGAGAATGCTCTAGGTAAAGATTGCCGTACGGATGTGTTGTCGCAGTCGGCATCAGCACTTGAGGCAGCGATGAACGATAGTACGTCGTGCACAGCGGATGAAAGTATGTGTTCGTCGAAGACAATAGATCATTTTGCAGAGAACCCAATACAATGAGCGTGTTACCAGCAAAATCCAAACGTAGTGTTCCATGCGTCGACGGGTGTGTATGATAGAAGCGCAGTGTAGCATCTGTACCAACCACTATAGATGCTTTCTCACTTGCTGTTGCTACCATTCCTGCAAACGCTCGTAGTTCCTTGATACCTATCGCCAAAATGCCGCGCACTACCAGAGTCCCTGATGCAATCGCATTGCGCGCAGCAAGATTTGCTGTTGTTCCAAGCTCTACAGTTCCCTTACCATCCGATATGTATGGGAAGACACCATCAGTGCCAATATCTATTGCCCCATATATTTGCAGCCCACCGACATTGCTTGTGTCCTGACGGAACAATCCTCGTGTGCGTACTATGCCCTCGATACGCTTTGGTTCCAGCCCGCGTGCAATCTCGATATGCTGATACTCTTCCCCGCCAAGAAGTATCTGCCGAGCAGTATTGTCATAACAAAACGTTCCAATATATCGACGAAGTCCACCCGATGCAGTAAATTTCCCAGTTTCCGACGTCTCACCACCAACATGCACACCATCAGCAATATGCTTTATTGCTTCACCCTCAAGCGCAAGGTTACTGTACCAGCATGCCTGCACATCTTGAACGCGTGTTGCCGACGTTGCTGCATACCGTACTAATCCACCAATGCGCCATGCTAGATTTCTTCCTAGTGCTGCACTTCCACTAAAGCGATTTGCTGCACCAAGAAGTTCGATGGTTCCATCGTTGCGGACATGCTCAACAATCGGGTTATCATTGCGTATCTGTGCAGCATGCCCACGCAGACGCAGTACTGCTCCTGTTGCATTTATCAGTATGCCTGTTGCTTCGTTGACACAATCCTGTGCAATAAGCAATGGCACTTGAGTGGTAGTCACTACCAGCATCGACAGACAACACACTAGAGCCGGCACACAGCCATGCTGCAACCTACGACACCAGCAGCAGAGTACATGCCCTGGTACTTGTTGCCAGAGACAGGATGGTATCATCGAAGCAAAGCGCTGAGAGTTGCAAATCCGAGTGGTTCAACCGAATACAGACCTTCGGCATATTCTACACCGATTTTCCCACCAAAATGGCGAGCACGTGCTTTGATAAACTCTAAAAATTCTGGACTTGAAATAAACGTTTGGGGTTCGTCACGAGATTGTACTGCTCCCGGGACGTATACCTGCGAGGCATGAGCGAAGTATGCTTGCAGCTTTGTATCAAAATGTGCTGAAACATCTACATAGAAATCTGGCTCAAACTCGTAGGTTTGCATGTAGCAGAATAAGCGCTTAGGGCGATATGGTTCCAGAGCTTTGCCAAAGACTATTATCTCCAACTTTGTTAGCCCACTATGGAAGTATGCTTTACGAACAAGGCGATGAAGGCTTTCGTGGTCGGGATGGCGGTCGAACTCTGGGGGGAACAACAGAATATTCGGACGAAAGTAACGCAGCGCAGCAACAATCTTTGCTACATTCATTGCAGAGTCAGCAATATTTCCGTCTGGAATGTGCAAGTTCCAGCGTTCACAGAGATTCAGAATGCGCGCAGCATATACTGCTTCTTGTCGGCGAAGCTCAACATTTCCACGCGATGCCATTTCTCCTTGCGTACACTCTACAATCGCAACACGCCTTCCTTCAGCAGTCATTTGCGCAACTACTCCACCACAGGATAATTCAGCATCATCAGGATGAGCAGCTATAACCAGCATATCAACAGGTGTTTCAGACAACGCTGAACGCTGGAAGATAATATCAGGACAAATATCATATTGCAACATTGGGACAGCACACATGCAATAAGATTTCGAGCGCTTATTCTTTGAGCTTCAACACTTCAGTTTTCGGGAATATCGTTATTCCTGCACTTTCAACCCGCTGACGGTATAGCGGGACGTCACTATCAAATAGCGCATTGACCATACTAAGTACTACGCTCAATCGAGCCTTGATTTTTTCATACTTGACCTGTGCAGCTTCAGTAGGCGCATCATAACTGCTATGCACGATTCCTATAAGAGTAGCAATTTGCGGCATAATCTCTGCCTGACGGTCATAAATACCACTGCGTTCCTCATTCGGAACAATCTGCTCTAGAAGCGAATCAAGCTTACCATCAAGTGTTTTACCATAGCGTGCTAAGGAGTCGTATTGCGCCTTATCCAAGCGCCCTTTTGCAAAGTCATCAACCGTCCGTATTGTTTTGCGCAAGTCTAATAACTGCTTCACTGCCTTTGCACTTATCGCTATCATGCTCTCAATCCGTGCAGACATGGTATATGCAGCTCTTAGAGCTACTGTATCTATAGCTATTCGTAGATCGGGAACAATTTCCAATGGTTGTATAGCAGTGATGCCGTCAGCCTTCATGCGCACAAGGTATGTTCCAGGGAAAAGCTTTACTCCGGGAGCATCTGCTTCATCTTCTTTGCGTTCACGTTCGCTGCGACGCGGGCGTTCACTCTCTTTACGCCGCAAGTCGAAAGCAACACGATTGATACCCTTCTTCATCGTACCTCTTATTGTCCGAATAACGCTTGAATCCTGCGGGTTCAGTATCTCAATAGCAATTTTCTGGGCTTTTGGGGTATCATTCTTTGCAAGAATACTGTCAGCCGGGTTGAGAATGTAGGAAATAAGAGCTCCATACGGACGCTGTTCGCCCTTGAACATGGCATGACCTGTACCAATATATGAACCAGCCCAAAATTCATAATGGGCTGATACGGCACGACCTACCTCAAACATGTGTAATGGCTTGGCAGCAAGTGCTTGCACTCCTTTTCTGGCAAGCTCTCGCAAAGGGCGAATATCATCAAGGATATAGATTCCTCGCCCATGTGTTCCAATAATCAAGTCGTGGTCGCGCCGATGAATAACCATATCAGTTACAGGCACAGTCGGCAGCCCATTCGTCCATTTCTGCCACTGCTTTCCACCGTTGAAGCTCACGAACAGACCAAATTCTGTTCCGACAAACAATAGGTTTGGCTCGACAGGGTCCTGACGAATAACATGACAGAACCCATCAATATCGGCAGTTGCAAGCGATTGCCATGTTTTTCCAAAATCACGCGTAACGAAGACATACGTTTCCCAGTTCGAGCGACGATGATCATCGAATACAACAAATGCAGTAGCCGCATCATGGGGCGATGCCTCAACATGTGGCGACCACGTCCCCTGCGGAACACGAGGTTTTGCACCATCTGTCAAGCTTGCACTCACACGCGACCAGGTTTTTCCTCCATCCTGCGTCAGTTGTACATTCCCGTCGTCTGTAGACACCCATATCACACCTTCTCTAACCGGGCTTGGAGCAATGCACAAAATTGTGCAATGATTCTCAGCAGCGGTAACATCGCGCGTTAGACCACCGCTTTCATTTGCCTTCTGTTTTGCGGGGTCATTAGTTGTGAGGTCAGGACTAATAATTTGCCATGAATCCCCTCTGTTTGTACTTTTGTGCACAAACTGACTCCCATAATACACCACACTTGGTTTGAACGGATCGAGTGCAATAGCAGCGTTCCAATTGTAGCGGTGCTTTACTTCAGGCTCTTCGAGACGGCTTTCTGTAGGACGAATACTTTTACGAACACCCGTTTTGATGTTCCCGTAGATCAATGCACCGCCTTGCGACATTGCATAGTAGCACTGATTGTTTTCAGGGTCGGGAATAGTAGCAAAGCCATCACCGAATCCTACAGTTATCCAGTCGTAGTTGTAAATGCCATCATAGCGCAATGAATTTGACGGTCCGCGCCATGAGCCATTATCCTGCAAGCCACCATAAACATTGTAGGGATAGTCATTATCGACTGCCACATGGTAAAACTGCCCCAACGGAAGATTATCGACAAAGCGCCATGTTTTCCCATCGTCTTCCGAAATAGCAACACCTCCGTCATTGGCAACAATCATATATTGTCCTTGTGGATGAATCCACAGGTCATGATGGTCAGGGTGAATTGTTGTATACGGATAGACAGATGCAAAGGTTTTTCCACCATCAGTACTAACATCGAGCGTTACCTGCAAGCGATAGACTGTATTTTCATGCTGAGGATGCACACGAATATCGCAGAAGTAGAACGGGCGCGGATTAACATCGAATCTACTGTTCACAACACGCCACTGTTCGCCACCATTATCCGACCGAAGCAGGACACTTTCTTTTGCCTCAACGAGAGCATATACTACACCGGGAGCACTTGGAGCAAAAGCAATACCAATGCGCCCCAGATGACCCTCCGGCAAGCCTTCTTTTGTGGTTAGCCGTATCCACGTCTCGCCGCCGTCATAGCTTGTGTACATACCACTGCCCGGACCACCAGACATAAAGAACCAAGGATACCGACGATGCTCCCACATAGCAGCAATCAGGTGATTGGGATTATGCGGATCTTGTACTAGGTCTGCACAGCCAGTTTTAGTATCAACAAACAGTGTTTTTCGCCATGTTTTCCCACCATCGGTAGTCTTGAATACACCACGCTCAGGATTTTCCCCCCATGTCGTCCCCATAGCAGCCACCCATGCAATATCAGGGTTAGTTGGATGCAGAATCACACGATGGATGCGTTCGGTTTTCTCCAAGCCAAGGCACTTCCATGTCTTCCCGGCATCAAGAGACTTAAAAACTCCGCGCCCAACCCCTGCACTATTGCGGACATTCCCCTCGCCTGTTCCAACCCACACGATATTAGGGTTACCAGGAAAGCAAGCAATAGCACCTATCGAGGAAGTGTTCTGCGTATCGAAGATAGGTTGCCATGTTGTACCACGATTGACAGATTTCCATACTCCGCCCGTTGCTGCACCCACGTAAATAACATTTGGATGCTCAGGAATAGACACCACAGCCGACACACGACCACTCATGCCCGCTGGACCTATCGAGCGAGCTTTCATTCCGCTGAAAAAACTTGAATCAAGACGCTGTGCCTGCGCTGGCAGACATGCACATAGCATCACACTGCTCAACACGACACATACTCGGTACCGTGCAGCAGCTGCCAGCATAATACATACAATGTGCTGCATACTTCACAAGGAGAATAGAGTGGTGAAAAATACCGCGCTTGGTTACCGCACGAAGTACTTCGATGTTGGTAGGCAAGTATAGAAAGAAGCTTCTTGGCATTGATGCTTATTCGAAGTCGTTATGGTACTGCGAAAGATTACGCCGAAAGCGGACAGAAGTATTTCTTACTTTCGCATTACGAAGAATTTCATCCTCCAAACGCTGCGAGAATGCTTGTGCTGGATCATATCCATATGCGCGCAACAAATAATTTAGCGCAATAACTTCTGCAATGACCGTAATATTTTTGCCCGGAAGAATCGGCAGACGCACGTATGAAATAGGAACATCAAGAATTCTCACTGTTTCAGCATCGAGACCTGTACGCGTGTATGCTTTTGTTTCATCCCAATGCTCTAGCTCTACTACAATTTCCAAGCGCTTCTGGTAGCGCACAGCACGAATACCAAACATCTGGCGAATATCAATAAGCCCTAACCCACGTACTTCCATAAAGTGCTGCACAAGCTGTGTTCCTGTGCCAATAAGAATGTCATCGCGCTTTTGTGTAAGAATTACGACATCATCGGCAACAAGGCGATGCCCACGCTCTATAAGGTCGAGTGCAATCTCACTTTTCCCAATACCACTTTTCCCAACGAACATAATACCCACGCCATAGACATCAACAAATGAACCATGAAGAGAGACTTGCGGGGCAAAGTGCGTGTCTAAAAATTCAGATAGAATGTATGTAACACGGGTTGTCTCTAGCGGCGTGCGTAGTAAAGGAATCTGATATTCTGTAGCAAGATTCACGATTTCGTCATCAAGTGTATGACTATTGGTTAGGATAATACAGGGGATTTCAAACTGTGCAATCGTCCGAAATGCCTGTTGGCGCTTTTTGGGCGTCAAGCTTTCTAGATAAAAGATCTCCGTATTGCCGAAAATCTGTACACGATGATATGTAAACAGCCCTACATATCCTGCAAGCGCTAACTGCGGACGGTGAATATTCTTGTCGGTGATTTTCCGCGTCAGCGGTACACTTGGGTTGACGCATTCCAGCGGCAACCGTAGCATAGGCGATTGCACCATATCTTCAACAGTTATCGGCAGGGGGTCAATAGTCTGTGGAGACAGATTCATAGCACCGTATACAATTGCTAAAAGCAAAGACACCGAGCGATGTAAGCGCGGTGTCTTGTGTTTGTCATACGTAGGGTGGATAATGCATGCTCAGAATAGGCATCTTCTTGTGGCTCCATATCTAAGAAACTACAACTGCACGTGCTGTTTTGTTTTCAGTTTATTGAGTTGGCGAATCATCTTTTCAGCCCCATCGTGTAAGCTCTTGAAGAAATCTTCACTGGATTCCTTTGCGACAAGCGTATGGTCATGAACATGGACTATAAACTCGGCGGTTTTAGCAGAGTCCTTTGTGCGCTCGAAGCTCAGAATCACCTCTGTGCTGATAATGTTATTGTAAAACCGCTCGAACTTCTTTGCAGCAGCAATAGCCTCTTCCTTCAACGATGGCTTTGCATCAAAGTGGCGTGCAGTTACTTTAATCTCCATGATTACACCTCGTAGTATAGAACCAGGAATTTGGTAGGTCAGAGAGTGATTAGCACCCTCAATTTACACCAGTATCGTGCAAATCAAAAGAAAATAACATGCTCACACAAAAAAAGTTTGCCTACTCGATGAGGCTCGTATCTTATTATTTCACAATTGCTTACCTTCTACTCGGCAAAAAAATCTTTGAAAATTAGCAACTCTTTACAAATTTAGCGAGTTGAACGTACTTCACTTGCATCAGTACGTTGTACACTTATTCAACTTCTAAAGTTATCTACCCAATATCCCAGAATGAGTGTGCTCGCATCTACACGTACCTGCCACTGTCGTTGATTGCCGCTTCACGAATATGCTGTGCTCTTGCGAGCATAGCACCTAACGCAACGCTTTCCATCTATGCCTAAACACCATATTCTTTGGGTTGATGACGAAATAGACCTTTTGCGCCCGCACATCATTCTTCTTCAACAGCGCGGTTACGATATTTCCACAGCCACAAATGGGGAAGATGCTATTGAACTATTCAAGCAAGATAAGCACGACCTGATATTTTTGGATGAATCAATGGTTGGCATGAGCGGATTAGAAACCCTTTCTGCTCTCAAAGATATTGACAACTCTGTGCCTGTTGTCATGGTAACAAAGAACGAAGCGGAAACTGTGATGGAAGAAGCAATAGGGCGAAAAATTGATGACTACCTCACCAAACCTGTCAATCCTGCTCAAATTCTCGCTGCATGCAAAAAATTCCTTGAATCTGAGAAAATTACAAGCCAAAAACTCACTCGCGATTATTTACAAGGGTTTTCTGAAATTTCTCGCCTCCTTATGGAGGAACTATCGTGGCAAGAATGGATAGATATCTACACAAAGCTTGTGCACTGGAGCATGGAGCTTGACAGGTTTCCAGACTTAGGACTATCCGAAACGCTTGCTAATCAGTGGCGCGAATGCAATGCGGCATTCTCCTCATATGTAGAGCGCTCTTACAGGCAATGGCTCACATCACCAGACAGCCCCAACACTCCTCTTCTTTCACCCAAAATCCTCGACACATACGTTCTTCCAGCTCTGAAGTCATATAGCTCCGTTTTTTTCTTCATTATCGATTGCATGAGACTCGACCAATGGCTTCTGATGGAAGAACTTTTGCGTCCATTGTACACCATCACAAAAGACTACTACTATAGTATTCTACCTACTGCAACTCCCTACGCACGGAATGCAATCTTTGCAGGACTATATCCCGACGACATACAGAAGCATTACCCTGAATGGTGGGTCGAAGGAAGTGGCGAAGATTACGGGCAAAATCGCTTTGAAAAAGAGCTTCTTACAAAATTCCTCGAGCGGCGGCGCGTGAAGCTACGCAACGATGTTAAGTACGTGAAAATTATCGACACAGAATTTGGAAAAAAAATCGAGAATGAAATTCTCAGCTACGCACATAATCATCTGAATGCCATCGTTGTGAATGTTGTGGACATGATTGCCCACTCCCGCTCCGACTATCCAATTCTTAAAGAGATTGCTCCGAACGAATCTGCATACCGTTCTCTTACGCGCTCTTGGTTTCAGCATTCAAGTCTGTATGGCATGTTAAAGTCTCTTGCCAATCTTGATAACATACGTATTGTCATCACAACAGACCACGGTTCTGTGCGCTGTATGCGTGGAGCTAAGGCTTTCGGCGACAAAGAAACCTCTACATGTCTACGCTTTAAGTTTGGTCGGAATGTCAAGGCAGAGAAGCGCAACGCAATGATTATCGAGCATCCAGAAGAATATCATCTGCCACGGCATAGTGTTACAACAAATTACATTATCGCTAAAGAAGACTACTACTTTGTCTATCCGACAGAATACAACCACTATCTCAATCATTATCGCGACAGTTTCCAACACGGCGGTATTTCCCTCGAAGAGATGATTCTACCCGTCATTCATCTAGAAGCAAAGTAATACAGCGGCAGCTCCGCGTCTTCTTTACTATCGAGGGTAATATCCGCGCTCTTCAT
>JANWZB010000043.1 GCA_025055035.1 Candidatus Kapaibacterium sp. | reverse complement strand
TACAACATCTGGATCAAAGACATCAACCTCAAATGAATATCCCTCTTTTCGCATGATGCGTAGTGCCAATCGTAACAGCAAGGAAGCATGAGCCTCTTGCACCAACAGCATTCCTCCGAGCTTAAGAATCCGTCTCATCTCTTGGAAAAATCTCATTGGACTTGATAGATGATGTATCATATTCATGCATATTACAAAGTCAAATTCGTCGTTAGCAAACGGTGTACACATTGCATCGACGTTTGCTACATCAAGCCATGGGCTTTCAACACAGTCAGTCAGCAGCAAAGACTTTGCATGAATGAACTCTTTTGTTACTCCAATACCACAACCCAGTTCGACACCACTATGCTGATTGGGATTGATGTAGCGATTCATCCAATGAAGGCGGTTATGCATCAATCTTCGAAGCACCCTACTTTTTTCCTCATAGAAAATTCGCCGAGCAGCTTGAAGATCATTTGCACCCCTCATGCGGCTTTCTTCAGGTTTTGGGAAATAAGCTTTTCTGAACAACATCATACTACTATGGCTTATATTGCCAAATCACGATAACAGATCTACCCAGATTGTACCGAAGCAGCCGATCAACTACTCTTGCTATAGGAATCATAACGGAATCCCAGAACTCAATTTGCTTTGGCGTTGGTTGATCTTGCTTCAGGAATAGTTTATTTGCAATCGAAGTACACAAGCCCACAGAATCAAGATAAAAGGCAGATACACAGTGAAAAGAGCTAGGAGCTAGTGCCAAAAGAGATGCTCGTGTGTAGCGACGATAATGTCCTATCGCTTTATCAAAGGGACTGTAGAGCCACTGATACGCTGGTGCAAGAACTATAACATAGCCATTAGGAAGAAGATACCTCGCTGTCTCTTCAAGCTGTGCTCTATCATCTTCAATATGCTCTAGCACATCTATGTAAATGGCAGTGTTACACCGGTAGGAGCGTGGTAAATTGCTTAACAAACCATTATGTACAGTACAAATAGAAGGGAGTACCCCTGACACAATCTTTTCATCAATATGCTGTGCTAGAGTAGAATCAGGCTCTAAGCATGTCCATGAGGACTGTGCACCATTGCAAAGTGCCACAGTCGTACCACCGATTCCAGCTCCAACTTCCAAAACATCACCTTGCAAGTAGGGTTGTAAAAATGAAGCGTAATACTGTTTCCAATGAATTGCTTTCTCGAATAACTCTAATTCCGAACCAATATACGTGTATGCCATACCGCTTTCGAGATCCTGCATCTTATGCTTTTTTAGAGTATTATGGACCTTATCCAAAAGAGCGTCCTTATCCGAAAATAAATCTAGCAGAGCTGTCAATGATTTGTAAATATAAGCAATCTTCAACCTCCCTAGTAATATTTTCTTCTGTTACCAGACAACCACTCTTTCTTTTGCGCAGCAATAGCTAACTCCCCCCGACTCAACTTTATTCCACGGTCGAGCATTTCTTGAGGAATAGCAAGAATTTTATCGGGCAGAGCAAAGCGTGGCAGTCTTTCTGATAGTACATGTCGTACATTCTGCACAAATGTATCATCCAGTGGGATATTATTTGCTCGTTGCACAAAGGCATATGGTCTGTAGCCATACACGTCATGCACAACAGGGACAACAACAGCATGAACAATATCCTCACACTCCATGAGAATTTCTTCGATACTCTCTGGGTGAATGTTTTCCCCACCAGAAATAAACATATTGTCCCGCCGACCTCGTACAATGAGACGCTGTGCGTTATCAAACTCTCCAATATCTCCTGTGCGATACCAGCCTTCACTATCAGTAATAGAAACAATCCCACATTCCGTTATTTTCCCATAAGCGAGTGTTTTCCCACGTACCATGATTTCTCCATCGTCAGCAATCCACACTTCTCTATACGGCAGAATATTGCCCGACGTCCGTACATGCTCAATAGAAGGAGCACGTGCTGTTGTGATTTGCGATGCCATTTCCGTGCAACCGTAACTTGTGTATACTGGTAAACCATACGAAAGCGCTTCTTCAAGCAGTTTCTTGGGGATTGCACTGCCCCCTACAAGAATTGCTCGCATCTGACGAAGGCGCTGCACAAGTGGAGCATAGCGCAAGGCATAATACAGCTGCGCCGCAACAAAAGAACAGTGAGTGACAGGCAAACGCTCTATAAGTTCGTAGAGTTTTTGCACATCAAATGACGTGTAGTGCGGCAAAGCTATTGCAGACCCAGCCACTAGTGCGCGGAAGACAATCGCATATCCCCCAACATGATAGAGTGGAAGTGATGCAAGCCAACAATCACTGGCACTCAATGGAATATTCTCCGCAGCACCACGAGCACTCCACACATGGTTACCCACCGTGTGCACAAACATTTTTGGTATGCCAGTACTACCCGACGAGCAAAGAATCGTTGCTATCTGATCGCTAGGAATGCTAATTTGCGATTGTTCATGCGATATAGTAGCAGCATGTGTGCTCAAAACTGGCAAGTCATTGTCAGTACACCAAGAACTTTGATGAACAAGGCGTGCCCCTGCTGTTTGCACAAGAACATTGATAGTGCTTGATGGAAAACGCGGACTTATTGGCATTGCTACTATGCCACTGCGCAAACATGCAAGCAAAAGCACTACAGTAGCCAGATCAGTATATGCAATAAACGCGCATCGGTCTCCTCGCTGAAACCCTTGTTCCAGCAACCACTGCACAGCATAACAACTCAGCACATCATATTGCTCATACGACAGTTCTCTACGCTGTAGTGATATCCTGTCAAGCCACATCAATGCTGGAGCATCTGGTAGTGTACCCTGTGCCGGAAAAGACAGTTCACCGTTTATCATATGCTATACAATTCGCTTCATCATATCATATCGCAGATGCATCCTATTCTGCCATGAAGTCTCTACATCAACAGCACCTTGCTGCACATCAAAAGGGGATATCAGCAGATCGGACAGTAAAAATTTGTATGTGTCAAGACCACAGGGAATTGCTGTATTTGGCATCCACGAGGATTGGAGTGCTGCATAAAAGCTCAAGGCGATGCCTGTTTCAAAAACACTGCTGAGCACAGGCAGAAGATTTCGTGTTATTGCTTCGGCAGCAAGAGCTGATGCTACTTTCATACCCCCCAAACATGCAGGCTTCAGTACATATGCAGCAAGCACGTCCTTAGGCAGCTGCAGACGATACAGGCGCTCTGCACGATGCTGCGAGTAGAGCGTTTCGTCGAGTGCAACCTTGATGCCTGTACGCTCAACAAACAGAGGAACATCATCAAGATTTCGCAGCGGTTCTTCGATGTACTCAATGCTTGCGGATGATACTTGCTCCCCGAATCGCAGCGCTGTTTCTAGCGACCATGAGCGGTTTGCGTCAAGGCGCAGTGTCATTGTTTTTCCTATATACTGTCGAATAGCATGGACACGCGCTACGTCCTCTTCTAAGGAAGAACGACCAACTTTGAGTTTGAACGTTGTGTATCCACTGCGTACAGCCTCTTCGGTAGACCGTAGAATTGTGTCTCGATTACCTACCAGCAGCGCATTGACTGGCTGCAAACGATGATATACACGACTGTAGGGCTGATTCTCCAACGACCACAGCGCCATTTCCAGACCGCACTGTACAGAAGGAAGCACAGGATGGTGTAGCTCGCCCTTTATCCAAGCACATACCTGCCACTGAGCAGTATCGAGTGTTTCCGTGTGCAGACCAGCGAGTGGAGCGATTTCTCCAATACCTGTCCGACCTTCTGCATCGGTGAGTATCAACACAAGCCCTTCGCGTAGCGTAGCTGCAGCTAATGGTACGGGTAGTGCTCCCTCACAAAGTGGCACACAGTATCGCCATAATGTGCAGGATACATGGTTATTCTGCATCATTATCACTACTAGCTACGGTCTTCTTGGAAACTTTGCAAAGTTTGGCTTACGTTTTTCAAGATAGGCGTTGCGTCCTTCTTGTCCCTCCTCACTCATGTAAAAGAGCATTGTCGCCACGCCAGCAAGCTCTTGCAAGCCCGATTGACCATCGCAATCAGCATTGAATGCAGCCTTGAGAGCACGCAGCGCTATAGGTGAATGCGCAAGCATCTCTTTGCACCACTTGACAGTTTCAATTTCCAACTCTGCAAGTGGCACGACAGCATTCACAAGACCCATTTCTAGAGCTTGTTGAGCATTATATTGTCGACAGAGATACCAAACTTCGCGAGCTTTCTTTTGCCCAATGATTCTTGCTAAATAGCTTGCACCAAAACCTCCATCGAACGAGCCAACCTTCGGCCCGGTCTGTCCAAACACAGCATTATCCGCTGCAATTGTCAAGTCGCACATCACATGCAGTACGTGTCCACCGCCAATAGCATATCCTGCAACCATTGCAACAATGGGCTTCGGACACGCACGAATGTCTTTCTGGAAGTCCAGAACGTTTAGCCGCTCCACGTGTTTTGCCTCGTCTTTGTATCCCGCATCGCCTCGTACACGCTGGTCTCCTCCCGAGCAAAATGCAAGATCTCCAGCACCTGTGAGAATAATGACGCCAATCGATGTGTCGTCGCGTGCATCGTCGAGTGCACGAATCATTTCCTGTACGGTTAGAGGACGAAAAGCATTGCGTACTTCCGGGCGATTGATGGTAATTTTTGCAATACCCTCAGCTTTTTCGTAGATAATGTCGGTAAATGAATGCGCAAGCTCGCCGGCGAGTTGCCAGTCTAGCGCGCGTCGAATCGTACTCTGTGTAGCCATAACAACAAACCTTAGTGTTATACAACAAGCACAATGCAAACTTTATTAGCGTCATGGGAGAAATTATGCGGCTCTACGAATCATTCCTACAAGTACACTTGCAAGAGCATCTGCCGCTTCATAATGCAGCACGTGTCCTACTGAAGGAAGAATAGCAAGGTGCGAGTGCGGTGTCATACTGTGAAGCTCTCGGGCTAGCGCCACGAACTTGGCATCTTTTTCACCTGCTACAAAGGTTATTGGTACTCTAGCAGACGAAAGTTCATCCCAAAGATTGGGCTGTGCGCCTGTTCCTAGTGCGCGTAGCACCAATGCAAGCTCGTGCGGGCGGCTCTCCACACGGCGTTGGATAACGTGAGCAAATGCACTATGCTGCCGAAAAGTATCGAAAAGTTGCTGATTATACCACATTCGCAGAAACTCCTCCAATGACTCTGTCTCCAGTCGCTGTGCAAGCATCGCATCATGCTGGCAACGTGCGTGTCGTTCATTATCTGTACGCAAGCCTGCCGTGCCCGATGCAATCACTGCGCCGCAGCAGCGCTCTGGAAACCGTAGTGCAAGATAGAGCGCTATACGTCCACCCATAGAGTATCCACACACCCATACACGCTGAATCTTGAGAGCATCAAGACATTCTACAATCGTTTCTGCAACACTCTCCATGCTATACCACTGCTGGGTACTCGCAACCGATGTATGATGGAGACGAGTTAGCGTCTTACCATGACCCGGAATATCAGGGGCAATACTGTAATAACATACGGACAGTAGGTCTTGAGCACGAACACCTTGCATCATATAATTCCAGTCATGCCCCGTACCTAAAAATCCATGCAATAATATTACTGGAGCGGATACGTGCCCGCTATCCTCGACGCCCCGCCATGAATGCATACACACGTCGAACTTTGCTGTGCGAACTACCATTATTAAATTAACAGCTCCAGCGAGAAACTTGCCTTTTGAGAGCATCAATAATACGTCCCTGCAGGTCTTTGTGACCGTGGACATTCATTGTACGATTCACACAAACTTCTATAAGGCTCGTACGGCGTTCATGTTCGGCCATAGCTATTGCGTGTTTATATGCTGCGACAAACTCTTGGATCGTTGTAGGCGCGGCATACGGCACAGATGCAAGCTCAGCAAGGTGGCGAAATGATACGTCTACTGGCGTTCCCCAAAATCGCTCAAAAGCTTGATGTTCAAGAGCATCAGGAAGTGATGCTATGGGTAGGAACGAGAAGATTCCACCACCGTTGTTATTGATGACAATGATGATAAGCGGCACACGATTGCGTGCAGCAAGCACTATCGAATTCGCATCGTGCAGCAATGCTATATCGCCGATAATCAGTGTTACAGGTTCATTCAACCCACAGGCAAAACCACTGGCTGTTGCCAGAATGCCATCAATTCCACTCGCTCCGCGATTTGTTCCGATCGCACAAGCGCTATCTGCATACTGGGCAATACCAAACATATCCATATCGCGCACGGGCATTGAATTCGACAGGAATAATCCTGTTGCAGAAGGAATGTACTGGGATACTACCATCGCCACACTGACTTCAGATATTGGGGCATTAGCATCGAGCATCTGTGTATAGTGTTGCTGAAGCACAGCTTCGACCGTCTGTGAGGCATGGATCATATCAACAGCAAATCCAGAAGAATTCTCAGTATTTGTTGCTCTATGCGCCAGCATCTTGAGTGTCGGTACAATACTACCATGCAAGCGCAGTGTTACCTGATGATTAGGATCATAGCGGTACGGTACCTCCTCGCACACAATGTAATGGTGCGGACGAGTACTTGCAATCCACTGAAGCATCCGCTTCGACACACACGTTCCACCGATGTGCAAGATGACATCTGGGCGACACGGAATCACATCTTGTGCAAGCAGTACTTGGTCTATGTAAGCAACACTATACGGTACATGATGCAGGCGCAGTCCCGAAGCAATGTCAGGCGCAATTGGAATATGCCAAGCAGAGGCACACTCAACAACAGCGTGCTGCTCCTCTATTGAGCGTAGGCGTCCTACACAACATAGTGGAGATGATGCCGACGCAAGAATTTCTACAACGTTCTCTATGCTGTTATCGCTTGGCATAATGGCACTCGCTGAATATTCTGTCCAAGCGCGATTGTTGCGTATCCATTCTTGCACGGGCAGCAGGTAATCCTCAGAAAATGGTTGCTGTATAGGAGCAAGCGGCTCACGAATCATGCAGTTTACGTGCACTGCCCCACTTGGTGCGGTACGGGCACGGAAGATAGCATAGTCTATGGTCGTTAGCAGTACGCTTGGCGCTATATCCTCTGTTGGGCAGGGTATATCTGTGTACCAGAGTACGTATTCCCCGAAGATGCCAGGCTGGCGAATGGTTTGATTAGAACCATTATCACGAAGCTCAGGCGGGCGGTCTGCACTAAGGATAAGCATTGGAATTCCATCGTGCCATGCTTCAACAATTGCTGGAAAATAGTTTGCTAGTGCCGTACCCGATGTACAGATAAGTGCTGCTGGTGTACGTGTTGCTCGTGCGTAGCCAAGTGCATAGAATGCGGCAGCGCGCTCATCGATGCTCACTATCACGTCGATGGAGTGCACTTGTGATGCTCGGTGAACTGCAAGAGCAAGAGGCGTGGAGCGCGAGCCGGGCGATACACAGAACATGCGCACTTCGGAGCGAACACACTCTTCAATAAGCATTTGTGCCCAGAGCACAGTGAGATTTTCTGCGTGTTGTAGCACATGCTCAGCATTCATGGATATTCTGCAGACGCCACCGGGAAGACCAATACTATCAGCATTTACCGGTTGTATAAGGCACTGAGTATTGGCGTTATTTTCATTTCAATTTCTTGCCATTCTGTCTCTGGCTCAGAGCCAGCAACAATTCCAGCACCAGAAAACGCATGGACACAGCGTTCTGCAACAAGGGCAGAGCGAATTGCTACGGCAAACTCTGCTGCATGAGCATTGAGCCAACCTACAGGCGCAGCATACCAGCCTCTATCGAATCCCTCTATGCGCTCAAGAAGGCTGAGCGCCGGAGGCCGGGGCAGACCGCCCACAGCAGGAGTTGGATGAAGCCGCGCAATAATAGCTGCATCATCAATCTCAGGACGAAGCTTACCGCTACACTCGGCGTACAAATGCTGCAGATGCGCTAGCTGAAGCACATCCACCGAGCCTATTGTAAAGGATTCAGTAATTTCGTCCAAAACCGCAGCAACATAACGCTGTACAGCAGCATGTTCACGGCGGTCTTTTGCAGAAGTGTATAGTTCTTGGCTCATGCGCTCGTCGTCGCTTGGCGTGCTGCCTCTCCTGCGCGTTCCAGCAATAGCCTCCGTCGTAATAATATTCCCTGAACGCTTGTATAGCATCTCTGGTGTTGTGCCAATCATCGCTGCATCGCTTGTCAGAGACAGAAGAAACGCTGTTGTGTGTTGGGAATATGGCATCAGCTGATGTAGTAGTCGAAGCGGGTCAAGCATTTTTCTGCACAGCATGGTTGCTCGTCGTGCTAGCACAACTTTTTCTATCCGTCCACTTTCTATCTCGCGTAATGCTACACGAACGTTGCGGCGCCAATCATGGTGCTCTGGGGCATTAACGCGAGACATTACTGCAGTTTGTTGTATATCGCTGCAGACTACTGTATTGTGAGCTAACGAAACATGGCGTTCGAGATGTTCTAACTGCTCAGCAGCCTTATGCCGTGCGGCAGAGAGCGATTGTCCTTGCTGGAGCATCACCGTGCAATGCACAACACATGCATCATGGTCGTTGTATTCAAATTCAAGAAGCGGCATAGTAAAAGCAGCGTCCGGGACAGCAGACCACACTGTATCGGATAGAACAGGATTACAGGTGTAGAATCTCATGCCACCATAATAGCGTACATGATCTGGGGCATTACCTGTGCAGTAGTGCACGTAGCGCACAAGCGACGGCACACTTGTACTACACCCCTGAATGCAGTGTGTAATGCCAACACCAGCGTACTCGTGTATGCCCAAGCGGTCGCGCCAGTATATTCTAGGCACAGTCGGAAACTGCATGAGCCAGTAGATAGGCTTGGGAACATCTGAGGCAGCACAAGAAACTAGCTCATCAACTGGCACAGAGAATCGAACAAACATGTGCGGAGACGCATTCCAGCAACACGATGGCATCTGAGTAATACGCGAGCGTAGCCTCTGCAGCAGCATGCCAGCGTGCAAGGCTTGAAGATCCACAACGGTATCGACTGTTTGTTCAGTATCAGGATACGATGACATTGAGATTTTATGATAATACAGCGTGCAATACTACAATGTAAACAGCAACAATTTTGAGCAAAGTTCCCTGCAAAATTACGACGTTCATGTAAATTGTCTACGCGCTTTTTTGATATGCATATTGTATGAAGCTCTGGCACTACGCTCATGCTTGCAATGAGCGATTTGCTTCTTGCATTTTATCCAAAAAGCCGTATATTTGCCGACGGATCTTAGCGTAATAGCATATACGCAGCCGCGCCACTTACTCCCTCATACTACGAATGCCAACCTGCCCCCTATTTTACAGACGAACCCTCTCTAGGTAGCTCGTCATGCACACTATGGTTTGGCGTACGCGCGTTTTCCACTCAATCCTGAATTTGTGAACTAGCAATCCGCTGTATTCACCTAATTCCCCTAGTTGAGCTTACTGTGGCTCTTAGCAATCTATACTACATCTACACTTTATGAGTATGGACGTTATACAGAAGTATATTGCATGCACAAGCAAGCATTCAGGGCTGACTACGCTATGCATGCTGTTGTGCTTTGCTGCTATTTGTTTTGAATGATGATATTTGATAATCCCACCTGTTTATTTCTTCACGTTTATTTCTTCACGACGTAATAAGGTTTGTTCATGCCTCAACCTCAACAACCATTTTTTGACATCAATCCAGCGCATCTGGATATTGGCGATTTACAGACAAAAAAAATTGCTGAGCTTACTCGCATCGCAAAGCAGCTTGGTGTACCGAACTTTACGGATCTACGAAAGCAAGACCTCATTTTCAAAATCACAGAAGCTGCTGCTCTAATGCAAGCGCAACAGCACGATCCATCGAATGGTATGACCTTCAACGAAGGCGTTCTTGAGGTTTTGCCCGATGCATATGGATTTCTGCGCTCACCACACTACAACTACCTTCCTTCCCCCGACGATATCTACGTGTCGCCCTCGCAGATTAAACGCTTCGGTTTGCGAACAGGTGATACCGTCACTGGTCAGGTGCGTCCGCCCAAAGAAGGGGAGCGTTTCTTTGCTCTCCTCAAAGTCGACAGGGTAAACTATGTTGACCCGGAAGTCATGCGCGACCGCACTATCTTCGATAATCTTACCCCCATTTATCCCCAAAAACGTCTCCGCTTGGAAACTACACCGGGCGAGATAGACATGAGAATTGTTGACTTGCTCTCACCTATTGGCAAAGGGCAGCGAGGTCTCATTGTTTCTCCTCCAAAGTCTGGTAAGACCATCTTACTGCAAAAAATCGCCAACAGCATTACACGGAACCACCCGGAAGTGAAGCTGATTGTGCTTCTTATCGACGAGCGCCCTGAAGAAGTAACCGACATGCAACAGTCCGTCAATGCGGAAGTTATTGCCTCCACCTTCGATGAACCACCAGAGCGCCACGTTCAGGTTTCCGACATGGTGATGGAAAAAGCAAAGCGTCTTGTCGAAGCACGCCAAGACGTTGTGATACTGCTCGACTCTATTACGCGGCTTGCCCGTGCGCATAATACAGTTATTCCACATTCAGGGAAGATTCTTTCTGGCGGTGTTGATGCTAATGCTCTCCACAAGCCGAAGCGCTTCTTTGGTGCAGCACGTAACGTGGATGAAGGAGGCTCGCTAACGATTATTGCTACAGCACTCGTTGATACCGGCAGCCGCATGGATGAAGTTATCTTTGAAGAATTCAAAGGAACTGGGAATATGGAGCTTGTACTCGACCGCAAACTTGCCGAGAGACGCGTATTTCCTGCTATTGACGTTAATCGTTCAGGTACACGACGCGAAGAGTTACTCATCCCCCCTACTGAGCTTAATCGCATTTGGGTGCTTCGCAAGCTCCTCAGCGAATATACCCCGCTCGAAGCAATTGAGCTGCTCCAAGACCGTCTTAAAGCAACACGTACAAACGCAGAATTTCTCAGTAGCATGAGCACGTAACAGTACACTTATCCCCGTCGTACTGCGCGCATTAGTGCAGAGCAGGTTCTTTCCAGGATGACGACGATACACCTTCGGTTTTTCATGTTTTTTCTTCGTTTCGTATGCATGGTTGCCGGTACTCAGCTATTGTGCTTCTAGTATGCTACTGTGCCTGTCAGTTTGCAGCGTATAGTATCTCAGCGCAGAATAAATCTGTGATTGACAGTCTGAAGCAAGTTCTCACTACAGCACAAGGCGAAGCACGCATTGATGTACTGAACAGATTATGTTGGGAATATCGCACTTCTGACCAGAATAGAGCGATAGAGTATGGACTACAAGCGCTTGGTCTTGCAGAGCAGTTACAATCAAAGCGAGGGATGGCAAGTGCTCTCAACAATCTTGGCATTGTGTACCGGCGCCGCGGTAATCACCCTCAAGCGCTCGATTACCACCTTAAAGCTCTTAAAATAAGCGAGGAGATTAAAGACTCGAATGATATCGGTAAAGCACTCAATCGCATTGGGCTAGTATATCAAGGGCAGGGCAATTTTGCAGCAGCACTTGAATATTTTCAACGCTCACGCGACATATACGAGAAAATCCGTATTCCGCAAGGCATTGCGAATGCGATGACAAACATCGGGGAAATCTACTCTCGTCAAGGCTCATATTCTCTCGCGTTAGAGTACCTTGTGAAAAGCCAGGCGATTCACCAGGAGATCGAAGACCTTGACGGTGTTGCAGAAACATCGCTCGAAATTGGCTTAGTATATGGCAAGCAAGGAAATGTACTACTTGCTCTCGACTATTTTCAGAAAGCCTTGCGAACGTATGAACAGATCGGGAATCGCTCTGGCATTGCGCAAACACTGAGCGCCATAGGAGCAGCTCACTTACAACGAGGAAACCTCAAGCAAGCCGAAGAGTTCGCCATGCGCTCGTATAAATACGCTCAGGAAATTGGCGAAATTGAATGGATAAAACAGTCGAGCAAGACGCTTGCCCAAGTGTTTGCTGCCAAGAAGAACTTTCGCAAAGCACTTGAGTACGAGCTCACATATTCCCGCCTTAAAGATTCCACAACTGGCGAGGAAAGTGTACGCAAAATTGCAGATTTAGAAGCAATGCTTGCTTCCGAAAAGCGCCAAGCACAGATTGAAATTCTCACAAAGGAGAATCAAATCCAGCAAATTATCCGCAACAGCCTAGCACTGGGCTTACTGCTTGTTTTCATCATCGCGTATATCCTCTTTCGCTCAAACCATCAGCAGAAAAAGGCAAATCAACTGCTCTCACAGCAAAATGAGGAAATTCTTCGTCAGCAGAAACTACTTGAAGAGCAAGCAAGTGAAATCGAGCTTGCCAACACTGAACTTCAAGAAGCAAACTTGAATCTGAAACGTCAGCAGCAAGTTCTTGAAGAACAAACGCGAGAAATCGAACTAGCAAATAGTGAGCTCCTTGAGCTCAACATCAATCTTGAGCGCAAACAGGCAATGCTTGAAGAGCAATCTCGGCAAATTGAACAAGCCAATAATGAGCTTCAAATGCGGAATGCGCAGCTGAAAGATATTAACGACCAGATGAATGAGTTCTTAGGAATTGCGGCACACGACCTAAAAAACCCCCTGACCTCGATTGTGATGACAACAAGCGCCATTCGCCGTTATTATGACCGCATGACCAAAGAAGAGATTTTGGAAAACTTACGCAATTTGGAAAGCACGGCAGAGCGCATGAGAATGATTATTCACAACCTGCTCGAAATTAACAAAATTGAGACAGGGAATCTGCATATCGCCTCCGAACCTGTTTTGCCAGGAACAGTTGCAGAAAAGCTTGTAGAAGAGTGGAAACCTAAAGCAGCGGCAAAAGATATCACTCTCGTGTTTGACAACCGAGCTCCAAACAAATTTTTCATAGGCGATGCTAGCATCTTCTACCAAATTCTTGAAAACCTCCTTTCCAATGCCATAAAATATTCACCTCATGGGAAGACGGTATGGGTGCGCATTCTAGCATCAGAAGTCTCTGGTATCAGCGGTATATCGCAGCAGGGAGTGCAAGAATACATTCGTGTGGAGGTGCAAGATGAAGGTCCCGGCTTAAGTGCTGAAGACAAAGCAAAGCTCTTCGAAAAATTTGCTCGCCTGTCGGCTCAGCCTACAGGGGGCGAGCATTCAACGGGGCTCGGTCTTTCGATTGTAAAAAAACTAGTTGAAGCAATGAACGGGCGTGTATGGTGTGAGAGTAAGCTTGGCAAAGGTGCAACGTTCATCGTCGAGATGCATGCTGCTTCGGTCTAACACGAAATGTATCGTGAGCCTGCCCCTCCACCTCGTACTCGTTCTAGAATATGCACGTAGCGTCATGTCTCCTTTTTCGCCTTCTCCTATGAACACAGGGACTCTAAGAATTGCAGTCATTGGTGCAGGACATCTTGGTACAATTCATTCTCGCTTATGGCTTATCCAGCCTAATGTTACTCTCAGCGCTATCTACGACACTCACCCTGATCGTACAGAACGCTTGGTCGCACAGCTTCATGCTGAGTTTCCTCACGCTACAGTGCGCCCAGCCTCAAGCCTACATGATGCACTTACTGACTGTGATGCTGTAACTATCACTACGCCAACATCTTCTCACGCAAATGTTGCTATGGCAGTGTTGAACGCTGGCAAACATTGTTTTATCGAAAAACCGCTAACTAGCACACTTGAAGAAGCAGAATCCCTTGCGCCTCTTGCCGAAAAGTTTGGGTGTGTTGTTCACGTAGGACACATCGAGCGCTTTAATCCTGCTCTTCTCCCACTATACCCGCAGTCTTTGCACCCCTACTTCATTGAGACTCATCGCCTTGCCCCTATGAAACCACGAGCGCTCGATGTCTCAGTTGTACTCGACCTCATGATTCACGACATTGACCTTGCTCTGTGGTTTGCACAGTCTCCAGTTCGAGATATCCAAGCAAACGGACGAACTGTGCTAACACGACATACAGACATTGCAACAGCACGACTTGTTTTTGACAATGGCTGTGTTGCTCACTGTACCGTTTCGCGCCTTGCTCCTACAACCCAACGCACAATGGCGCTGTTTTCAGACGATATTCACGTCTATGTGGACTTTGCAACGCCTCGCGTGGATATCTTTCACTTTGCACCACGCGGGATAGCACCTTCCCCACTGTGTGCAGGTAGCTCACTGCAACTTAGCCAGCTTCTTGGGCACACAGCCTACGTGCGGTCAAAAGATGTGTGGCACGAAACGCCAACCCTTCCTTCTGTTAACGCCTTATGCCAAGAACAGCAAGCATTTATCGAGGAGCTACGCTTTGGAAAGTGCAACCCACGAGCTACACGCCTTCGTGAAGCACAGGCTTCTCTTGCCATTGCAGCAGAGATTATGCGCAAAATTCAGTGAGCATTGCTCATCGTTCATCATTCTTATACTATCGTACCTGCTTCTGTGGAGGCTGTACTTCGTGTGCTGTACGAACACTATCGTCATGCTGCTTCCGTGCTCGCTCTGCTTCACGCTTAGATTCCTCTTCGGCAATACGACGTGCTCTATGACGTGCCGAGTCAAGCATAGCATATAGCTTTTCTGGCTGGGACGCCAAAGCACGGAAGCGCTCTCGGAACATCGCTTCTGTCATGCCAGCATGTGCCAAAATTTCCTGAACGCGCTTGTTTGCCTGTGCTGTGTCCTGTCCGTACTGTTCACGAGCGATGACAATCTCTGTGTATACTTCAACAAACACTTCATCCTCATGCGACCATGACCGAGAGCAGGCTGCTAGGCTGATGAATCCACAAACAGATATGTATGCTCCCCACCAGCACACCCGTTGAAGACAATAGGCACGCCTTATGTAAGCCTTAGAGCACTCCTTTGGTACTTGGGATACTTGTATTATGAGCATCACGCCGCACAGCCATCTTAATTGCTCGCGCAACAGCCTTGAAAATGGATTCAATTTTGTGATGCTCATTTGTAGCGTCTGCACGAATGTTAAGTGTACACTTAGCTGCATCGGTAAACGACTTGAAGAAGTGATACAACATCTCTGTCGGTACATCGCCGATTTTTTCCCGTCGGAAGTCTGCATTCCACACGAGCCAGTTCCTGCCAGACCAGTCTATAGCTGCATGGATGCGCTGCTGTGCGAATGCCCCATGATCAAAGGAGATTTCTACTTCAGCAAGAGCCTCGTCCATAGGGAGCAAACAGTACCCATATCGCTCGATACCACGCTTATCACCCAATGCTATAGCAAATGCCTCACCCAATGCAAGAGCTGTATCCTCAATCGTATGGTGCTCGTCAATGTGTAGATCCCCATCAACATAGACACGCAGATTGCATCCAGAATGCCGCGCAAGCTGCTCCAGCATATGGTCGAAAAATCCTAGACCTGTGTGAATATCTCCTATTCCGTTCCCTTCGAGCACAAGCTCAATACTGACATCCGTTTCCTTCGTTGTACGGCGAACAGATGCTCGACGCTTTGTACATGCATATGTGCGAAAGAAGGCGTCTATTTCTAGCCATGATGAAGCACGCAATAGTAGCGATTGCGTTTCAAGCTCATAGGGTAGTATCGCATGATGCTTCGATAGGGAGTCCTGCAGAAGTATCGCCTGTGCACCAAGATTTCTCGCTAATTCTACATCAGTGATGCGGTCGCCAATAACTATCGAATGCTCGATATCATATACACCATTGCGTGCCTTGTCTATGTATTCAGTAAACATGCCAATTCCCGGTTTCCGCGTTGGCTTACCTTCGTGAGCAAGGCTGCGATCAATCAAGATATTAGAAAATTCTATTCCTTCGCCACGCAGAATCTCCAGCATTTTGGTATGTGCAGGGTAAAATGATGCTTCAGGAAACGATGGTGTTCCTAGACCATCTTGATTTGTTGCCATGACAAGCTCGAAGTCATGCTCTCGGCATATACGAGAAAGTGTCGTAATGACATAGGGTAGAAACGTGAGTTTATCGAGGGAGTCTATCTGCTCATCGGGTGGTTCGACAATGATTGTACCGTCGCGGTCGAGAATCAGTAAACGCTTCATGGATACCAGGCAGTCTCGTTGCTTGTATACTGTGGGTCTCAAAAATACGTGAATTTCAAAGAAAAGCAAGTGCCAGAACCTGCGCAATGATAGCTCTGGCACCTACATGTGTCGTGTTCGACTTAACAATGACTTATCGCAAGCGGAAGTTAATGGGGATACTCACCCAGCAGTCCATAGGGTTTGTGCCTTGAATGGCAGGTGTGAAGCGTGCAGACATAACAGCATCGATAGCAGCTTTTGTCAAAAGGTCAGAATCGCTGCTTTCGATAATATACTTTTTCGGCTGACCTTTCTTATCGACAAGCACACGAATATTGACCGTTCCTTCGATACCAGCACGACGAGCAATATCAGGATAGACAACACGCTTTTGCAATTCTGCAAGGTCAACATACGGCTCTTTATCTACTGGTATAAACTCATACGCATCGGGCTCGGTTTCACGCACCTCATCTGTTACATCGCTTGCCAAGCCTAAATAGCCTATATCGTCTCCACTACCGCCTGTTGTGCTTGCACGCGAGATTTCATCAACATTAGCAAAGTCTTTCACATCAGGAGCAATCAGCGCATCAGGCACAGGAACAGGAGTGCCAGCGCGAGTTGCCGGTCCCGGTGCAGTCGTTGGTGGCGGTGGAGGAACATCAGTCTGCACTGGTGGTGGAGGAAGTTGTGTAAGCTTCATTCTATTAATTACCGGACTTTTTGGCTTTACCATTGCAGAACTTGCCAAGAATGCTGCATATGCACCCAGTAACAGTAGCACGCTAAGAATTGCTATTGTGAAACCACGCAGCGTTGCCTGCGGAATATACTGTTTCAATTCAAAAGCGCCATACTGCGACAACAGCGATGAGGTGTGTTGTCCTACATCGGGCAACACTGGAACCCCAACGAGTTCTTCTTGCTTGCACGACATGTGAACCTTTCAAATTGTGACACAAAAACTTATCACGAATAGGTACGGCAAAATTGCCTGCTTGTTGCACAACAGCAAGGTTACGTTTTAGTAAAGTTGACAGCTCAACTATTTATCTCTTCTCAACATGCTACAACCGAAATGCAACACAAGACTAAAAAGGGAAAAGCGCACAGCTACCTTCTTTGTATCTGTGCGCTTACTACATACCTGCTGGAAAATCGACACTCTACTTCCACATTGCAGAATCAAGAGGCACTATGACAGTACATCGGATAACTCTACAGTGATTATGGTCGCGTTTTCAGCAATACTTAGTTTTCATGTTCCCTCACAGAGCACCCCTTAGAAGCGCTCGTTTTGATGTTCTCGTTGCCGAAAGCCTGTGCTGCGATATCCGCTATTATCGCGTGAGCGCATATCACGGCGTGGGCGTTCCTCGCGTGGACGAGCTTCATTCACGACCAATGCACGACCATTGAGTTGCATGCCGTTCATTGCATCTGTTGCAGCTCGTGCTTCCTCCTCATTTCTCATCTCAACGAAACCAAAGCCGCGCGACCGACCAGTGAACTTGTCGGTAACTACAAACGAAGACTCCACCGTACCATACGCTTCAAACATGGCACGAAGCTGCTCAGGACTTGTGCTGTACGGCAAGTTGCCAACATAGATATTCATAAAAAACCTCGAACAGCGCGGAAAATCGAACAAAACGCATTCGTGCTCCTTTACAACTACCTACCTAGAAACAGAATGATTCTTTATTGCCGCGCAAAATCAATAAGAACATTGCAAGTTACAATTTATCCACTGCTTTACAAGAAGATTTTCTTCTCAGCTAAAAATTCTCTTTTCAGTACATTGCGACCGCAGTACCATGCCGAAGACTCTTCACAATTCAACCGTATAATCGTAAATAGCACTGGTATAGCAATGATGATAAACAGTACCGACTATACAATGCTCTCAAGAATGTTGCTCCGAGTGTTCTTCAGAAGCTATGTTGCTCCTGCATAAAACTCCTGCATACCTGCATAAAAGCGGTATGTCTAGCGCAGGAGCATTTTGACACCATATATGGATAGGGCTCATTTGCATCCATCTGTAGCGAGCTTGATGTCCCACGGTTCTATGCCGACACTACTCGGTAACCTTCGTTCTTGTGTGTTCTTATCTATGAATCGCACCAGAGCTTTCGGCAATAGCAATTCATTGATTGATTGTGCGTTTGTGATGCAATAAATCTCAAGAGTATGATTGACTAAGAAAGCTATTGTACGAGAGCGCCACGCTCAACAATCCGCACTGAGCCAGCGCCGTTGTATGAATGATACTCACCATTATACATGGCATCAGCGCTTACAGGACCAAGCTGGAATGTTCCTTTGGAAACAGCTCGTGCAAGGTAGTAGTAGTGGTGTACAGTACCTTCGGAATGTGTAAAAAAGTGAATACGATCGTCGCGAATATCCACATAGTCAGGCTCGGTGTTGTCTCGAATCCACGATACCTCAGGAACAGAGCTTATGCGTGGATTCTCAATTTCCAAACCTGCAGGCAGCATATCTGTGATAACAACATTCTCAACTCTTGCTTTATTCAGACTCACAAGCGATATTTTGACAACGAGCAAGTCGTTGTGCTGGATATTGTCGAGGGAAACAGGTTGCCCCGACCGTGTCAGGAATGTTCTCCGTACCTGTAAGAAACTATCCTCTTGGCGGAATGAGCCGTCAGCACTCAGACCCTCTGTGTCCCAGTAGTAGTATAGCGTGCCTGTACCACTTGATGCGATAGTGATAGTTTTGCCAGCCAGATTGTTTGTCAGAACGACATCGTTCCCTGTAAATTCAGCAAGCTTTTGACCATTACTCATAATACTAGCACTAATGCTACTTGCAGCAGCGCGCCGTGCAACTTTGCCCAGAGCAATAAGAGCCATACCGCTTTCCTGTGTGCTAGCAAAGCGAGAGGCTCGAAGTTGCTCAGAAAGGTGCTTGCTCATGATACCAATTTGTGGATTCTCTGGTTCGACATCCATCAGCGCACTAAGAGCAATTGCTTCATCTCTGATGTAAGAGTAAAAACTGCCACCGAAGCTCGACAAGGATTTTTCACCTTCGAATGCTCTGGGGAGAAGGCTACGGTAGCTTGCTTTGTCGCCTGCAAGAAAGTATGCCACTGCGAGCAAGTAGCGGGAGTCCAGAGCGAGAGAATCGCGGTTTGCCTTATAGTAGTTCATCGTTGCAATATCTGGCTTATCTGCAAGGGCTAAAACGTAGAGCGAGTAGAAAAGCGTTTTTGCTGCAACAGTGCGGCTACGCAGCTGCCCTGAGCGGTCATAATACACGAGATTTTCATAGTTGCGCTCTTTGACCTTTTTTGACAAATAGCTATGCAAGCGGTTTATCAGCTGCTCGTTCACATCATATCCAGCTTTGCTTGCTTCAGCGAGGAAATGTGCGGCGTATGTAGTGCCGAACCAGCTTTCTTCCGTACCGCCTTGCCAGTAGCTCAGAGCACCATTGTATAGCTGCATAGAGGCAAGCTTGCGAATAGCTTCCTGGATATTTGCTGTTGCCTGTGCACCTATACTAGGCTGAGCAAGGGTTCGGTTTAGCGTTGCGGCAAGGTCGGCTACATACAGTTGTGGGAATACGCTTGATACAGTCTGCTCAACACAACCGTATGGATATTGCAAAAGAGAGCTCAGGTTTTTTGTGAATTGTGCAATAGGCGACTTACTCACAACCAAGCGTCCACGTGCAGTACCGACCATAAAGTTCCCTGTCAGCGTAAACGATTGCGTCTCCCCTGCTTTGATACTGCCCGTTCCGGAATACTTCACAAGTCCTGCAACAGGACGAACCGTGATTGCTGTCTGTTCGGAGAACGTCTCGCCAAGAGCGTCGACGCGAACGTGTACCGTGCCTGTTCCAATGCCGCGCGTATTGAGCTTTACTATGACTTGTTTCTCGCTATTCGGAGGAATAGTAATGGTGTGCGTACCTTCACCAATACTCACGCTGCCTTCGCCAGAGGCTTGCAATCGTGCAGTAGCTTCGCGTTGTGTTGTGTTTGTGAGGGTAATAGGAACAAGCGCTTCGTCACCTGGGCTAAGAAAGCGCGGAAGCCCGCTTGCAATAACAATTGGATCAGCAACGCGCACCAGCTTTTCTGCCGAGCCAAAAACATTGCGCTTATAGGCTACCGCCATAACACGCAATGCACCAGAAAATTCTGGTATATCGATAGTGTACGAAAACTTTCCGCCACTTGCCCGAACAATGCCACTCCAGAGAGCAACAAGCTTTACACGCTTATTGGTAAATGGATTAATGCGGTTAGCGAGCGCAGCATCGCCAGCAACGCTAGATTTAGGGCGTACATCAGGAAAGAGTAATGGATACACCGAATGCGACGCTACTTGCAATGCGCGCTTCTGGTAAAAGTAACCGTGAGGGTCGGGCGTTGGGAATGCTTTCAGCTGCAAAATTCCTTCGTCAACGACAGCAACTGTAAGCTCTGCGTCGGATTCGCTTGTCTGGATAGTAATTGTTTGTTTCGTTTTCGAGCGGGATTGTTCGGCAACGCTAATGTTGACTGCCATTCGCGTTCCTGATTTTTCAACCTTCAGAGGCAAGTACCCGTAAGCAATTGTCAGCGGCAAGGTACCATTATCCAGCGGTTTAATCAATGTGGCAGCAACATAGATATTTGGTGCAAACTCGTCGGTGATTTTCAAAGAAAGCTGGGCTGATTTTTGGTCAGTTTGCAGAATGTGGTGCTGAAGCACGCGATTCCGCTCTATCGTAACTAGCAGTCGTCCGGGGAATGGTGTTTTGAAGAGCAGTTTTGCAGTTTCTCCGCTTTGATACACAGTTTTTTCACTCTCGATTGTTACTTCTCCTTCTTTGCTAACTTCGAATGACGACGTTTGTGTATCGCCCCAACCGTATGCATAGAAAAACTCACTTACGTAGCTCGATGCACCGGGTCTTGTAATGCGGACTTCATATTCACCCGAAGTACGCGGTGTAAAGGAAAGACTTGTTGTTCCGGCGCTAATGGTCATAGTACGCTCCAGTTCGGTAATTTCTTGACGCTGCGAGACGTACCGATAGCGCGAAGAATTGTAGGGATCGCGCTCAAGCACAGTTGTCCAGTTATGCCGTATAACCCGCACTAGAGCTTGAACATTATTCAAGACTTTGCCGTTGGCATCGAGTGCAATCAGCGGTATCTGCACAGGCTGGCGTGTGGATTGGTAGCGGTCAATAGAGCGAATGCCGTAAAACACTTCCTGCGTCGGTACGGTGAAAGGCTTCAGGCGCACAACGGGGCGACCACTTTCATCAAAAACTGTAACAATCGCTGAACCTTGTAGCAGACCGATATCTCGATACACAGAGGGAATTTCGAGTGCTTCTTCAAGTTTTCCTTCTGCGTTCGTCAGTCCTTCACGCACAAGTGGTTCGATAGGAGTGTCGTCAACGTTGTCTTCTCCATAGCGATTGCTTCTACCCCAGCTTTGTTGTATAGCAAAATTATACCGCTCAAAGCCTTGAGCTGTGAATAAGCGGCGTTTTAGATACAGCTCTACGCGATAATTACGGTTTGCGGCGGGCGGTCCG
>JANWZB010000042.1 GCA_025055035.1 Candidatus Kapaibacterium sp. | reverse complement strand
GAGTCTGCGTGGTCGAGGTAGCCATGATAGTGAACATACTTCTCCAGCCCCAGCTTTTTCACAAGGCGCATGTTTTCCTTACGCAACAATCCCGCAAAATGCAATTCAATGTTTTCTGCTATGTCTGGTCGTTCTCTTGCTAGTGCCTGAAAGGCTTGCAGAAAGTACTTAGGCGTGATGCAGTCGTAGAAACTGCCCGCATATCCTAAGCGAAATTTTGTATCGGCTCTTGCGGAACGCTGCACAGCAAAATCATCGGGGTCGAAACCTTGTGGAATAATTGCAATATCTTGATGGTGCAAGAATGGATAATGCCTCAGAAGCCACTCCTTCATGCGACGGTTTGGAACAATAACTTTGTTTGCTTCGCGCAGCACATAATACTCCATGCGCTGGTGTAGCCAACGATGTAGCGGTGTAGGATAGAACATAAACTGATTACCAAACCACAAATCACGATAATCCATTACTAGCGGTATGCCAAACATCCGCTTCAAGCGTGCAGCAGAGCGAAGAGCAGAGAATGGTGGAGCACTAACAAACAGCAGATCAAAAGCTTCTTCTTGTAGCATTGTCGCAGCAATGCGGTATGCTTGCCTTGCCCATGCCCGTTTGTTATCGGGGACAAATAGCCAACTGCTGAACCATGACAGCACCTTTCGCAGTGCTTCAGCAGGCATTGCACGTTGCTTAAACGCACCCTTTGCGGCAAGCAGAGCGTTGATATCGCCGCCGCTTGTACGAACGATACGTATGTTCTCACGCTCTACTTCCTCATACAGCGACTGATCGAGTGCATAATAGCCAATAGGACCTGTTGTAATGACTGTTGGCTCCCAATCAAAGCGCCGCATATACTTTGTAAATTTAAGGGTACGCTGTACACCGCTTAGCCCCATTGGCGGGAAATAATAAGCCAGCACAAGAACTTTCTTAGGCACCCTTGCTATAACATCATGATTATGCAGTACAGAATCGACATCCATAAGTTATGTTGAGTCAATCCTCAAAAGATTCCAAAACAACCAGCTTTTCTCTTTACCATGCAAGCATACGCTCAGTTGAGCATAACACGTGTCTTGAGGATTGCAAATTTACAACTTTTCTTTGTGGCATCAACAATTGCATTCTACACCTACTTGCTGCCCTGTGGAACATAAGGAATTTTCGGCATACATGGACACCTCATAGCGTTCGCATTTTCCTTGCAAATCGTCGTGGAACTCGCTATCATTGCAATAGAATAAACTCGCATGCTAGCATATACCCTATCTAAGATTGTCAAGGACACTGCTATGAGCTTTTACAATTTCGATGACGACGATGGCTTCGATTTCCACAAACCTGAATGGAACAAACAGGAAATGGATGAGCATATCCGCAGGATTCATGAGGCAATGCGGGGAGAAAATGCACGCTATCAAACACCAAGCGCCGCTGTTCTCGAAGAGCTTGTAGCATACTGCTTAGAACATGAGCGATTCGACGATGCATTGAATTTCGCAACACTACTGCTTGAATCTATTCCATACTCTGCAGACGCATGGCAGAAAAAAGGTATTGCTCTGCTTGCTCTTGGGCGTTACGCAGAAGCACTTGAAGCCCTTAATCACGCATACACTCTCGACCCTGCCGACATCGAAACACTTATCAACCGTGCATGGTCACTTGATGGCTTAGGTCAGTACGACGAAGCAATGAAGACTGTCGAAGAAGCATTGATGTATAACCCCGAACACGAAGAAGCTCTCTTTATGAAAGCAACGCTTCTCGAACGCTACGAACGCTACGAAGAAGCTCTCAAGCTGTTTCAATACCTCACGCATTCCGAGACTCTCGCCAAAGACGCATGGTATGAGCTCGGCTATTGCTATGACTTTCTTGGCAAGCCTGAAGAGGCATTACACGCTTACACCAAACACATTGATGAGAATCCCTATAGCTATAACGCATGGTATAACTGCGGTGTGGTGTATAGCAAGCAAGAACAATACTATCGGGCTATTGAGTGCTATGACATGGCTCTTGCTATCAAAGAAGACTTTGCGTCAGCATGGTATAATCGCGGCAATGCATTTGCCTCTCTGCACAAGCTGAAAGAAGCCATCGAAAGCTACCGTGAAGCACTGAAATACGAACCCCAGGATGTTCCAACACTCTACAATCTTGGCAATGCTTACCAAGAGAGTGGAGACTACCACACTGCTATCGAATTCTATACTCGTGCTGTTACTGTTAACCCACAATACAGCGATGGCTACTTCGCTCGCGGAGCATGCTATGATGCTTTGGAACAATACCATGCAGCCGCTCTCGATTATGACACAGCACTAAAACTTAGCCCAGACTCTGCCGACATATGGTACGCAAAAGCTGACTTATTCTACAATACGGGCAAGCTTCATGCATCACTTGAGTGCTATCAGCAAGCTATCGCTCTGAACCCACGAGATTATGCGTGTTGGTTCGACTTAGGGGAAACAGCACTGCAACTTGGCGATACATATACAGCAGCAGTCGCCTTTTCCACAGTTGTCAGCCTTGCTCCCGACTGGAGTGAAGGCTACTATGCACTAGCAAAAATCTGTGCTGCGCAGGGTATGATACAGGACGCTGCTAAGCTTCTCGGCCGAGCAATCCAGATTGCACCACACTATAACCTGCTCTACGAGGCAGAGTTTCTCATGGTGATCAATCCCGAAGCGCTCGACGCTCTTCGCACAGCCCTTGAACAATGCTCCGAGCACAGGACATAGTTACAAACCTAAGACTACATCAACGTTGTGCATAGCATTATGAAGCATCCACAGCTTTATCGGGGAGCAAGCATGGCACTGCAGTATGGCTTTTTGCTTATAGCAGCACTCATGATGGTATTTCCCCTTGTATGGATGCTGCTTGTCTCATTGAAGGTTCATTTGCAAAGCTATACCTCTCTCCAACAAATGCTCTTGTCCCCATGGACAATAAGCAACTATATGGATATCTTTCTTGCCGATACGTTTGGTGTATATATGGCAAACTCGTTTATTGTTGCTATTAGCATCACGCTTGGGAATATTGTGTTCTGCCTTATGTGCGGCTACGTTCTTGCACGCAAAATTTTTCCTGGGAACCAGCTTGTACTGATGAGTGTACTTATTGTAATGATGATTCCTCCATACGTTGTTATGATACCTCTGTATCGCATGATGACTGCCTTACAGTGGATTAATACGTACCAAGCACTTATTGTTCCTTGGCTTGTAACACCATTTGGTGTATTCTTGATGCGCCAGTATATCCTATCGCTACCGAGCGATATCGAGGAGGCCGCTCGTATCGATGGAGCAAGCGAGTGGTATCTTGTATTTCGGATTGTCATGCCACTATGCAAGCCGGGAATCGTTGTGCTCGGTCTCTATGTGTTCTTAGCATCGTGGAACTCATTTTTGTTCCCCTTTATCCTTGCTAATGATACCGCACATCGAACGCTACCCGTCGGACTTGCAGCCTTTCATAACAAACATACGATTGACTGGGCGCACCTCATGGCTGGCGCTAGTATTTCAGCGCTACCGGTCATTGGGATATTTATCGCATTCCACAAACAGATTATTCAAGGTATGACTGCCGGGGCATTGAAAGAATAGGTTCATAGACTATAGCCTAGAAGTGTAGGGCAGGAAAACTCTCACAGTGTGCAAACCACTTATCTGAACATCTCTTTTATCATTCCCCATGTACGCCGCACAGAGCTTACGGTATGCGCGACAGAGATAACTGAAGAATACGTCGCTTTATCACCTGTGTCAATAATCTTAAGGCGATAGCTGTACACTACTCCACTCTGAGTAGCAGCATGGTTACCTGGCACGTTAGCCACCAGAGCATTTTCATCTATAAAGCGATACACTTGTTGACCGCCACGCGCTTGCACAGAGCCAACACGTTTGAAGTCTGTTTGATGAGCAGGAGAGCGTTCGATCTCGTACACACTGATGTTCTGCTCTTGGGCTGTGCGCCATTCGAGTGTAATAGCTCTTCCGTCAGAGCGAGCAACAAAGCCCTCTATCACAGCCTGAGAGTATACGGTCGCGACGCATACAACTACTGTAGCGCACACGACACCGAGCAACCGTACGTGGATACAACGACGATGATACATGCGCTTATCCATACTGAGCAATGGCTTTTGTAATACAGCATGGAGGATGCACCTACTGCATCACAAATATACAGCACAATTTCGACTTTCAAAAGAGGAAAGCGTCATCTTTTTCCATGACCAAAAGTCATACATACACCTTGCCTGCTTGCAGAGGCTGAGCGTAGGATTTTCCTTCGGAATATCGTATTTTTGCGCTCTTCGGTCCACTATAATAACTATTGTTATTGTCACCATCAGCTATGATACACCTTGCTGTCAATATTGACCATATTGCTACTCTACGTGAAGCTCGAGGGGGCATAGAGCCTGATCCAGTAGCAGCAGCCTCGATTGCCGAACTTGCTGGTGCTATAGGGATTGTCTGTCATTTGCGCGAAGACCGCCGTCATATCAATGACCGCGACCTACGCCTATTGCGAGAAACTATCAAGACAAAGCTCGACCTTGAAATGGCAGCAACAGAAGAAATTATCACGATTGCTCTCGATACCCTACCCGACCTTGTAACGCTTGTACCAGAACGCCGCGAAGAACGTACGACTGAAGGTGGACTCGACGTTGCTAGCAACCTTGTATATTACACACAGGTTGTTGCACGAATGCACCAAAACGATATTGCTGTCAGCTTTTTTGTTGAGCCACAGCGAGACCAAATCAATGCTGCTGCTACTGCAGGTGCAGACATTGTGGAGCTACATACTGGAACATTTGCCAACGCCCGCAGCTCACACGAGCAGCAAGAAGAGCTCCGCAAGCTCCGCGAAGCAGCGGCCTATGCTGCATCACTCGGGTTAAATGTCACCGCTGGACATGGCTTGAACTATGTCAATGTGCGCTCTATCTGTACAATCCCCGAAATACAGGAAGTAAGCATTGGCCATGCAATTATCGCACGAGCAGCGTTTGTTGGCTTAGACACTGCTGTACGAGACATGGTGCGTCTCCTTCAAGTTTATTCTCATTAGATGAGAGCACTCTGCCACCTCTTGCTCTCACGCCATGCTGTGCCCATGAATACTATTGCTATTGTTGGACGTCCGAACGTCGGGAAATCAACACTATTCAACCGCATCATAGGACGCGACGAAGCTATCTATGCAGAAGAGCCCGGTGTAACCCGCGACCGCATTTATGGACAAGCAGACTGGGCAGGACGCCATTTCACTATCATCGATACTGGCGGTATTGTTCCAGATAGCGAGGATCTTTTCGACGCTGCCATACGAGAGCAAGCACAGCTCGCTATTGACGAAGCTCAGTCTATTATTTTTGTCTGTGACGGACGTACAGGAGTAACTGCAATAGACCAAGAAATAGCATGCATGCTTCTACGTTCCGGAAAGCATATTACCCTTGCCATCAATAAACTCGATGACCCTAAGCATGATGCCTACGCATACGAGTTTGCATCACTTGGTCTTGGCGAGCCTTTTGGCTTTTCAGCCCTATCCGGACGCAGCATTGGTGAAATGCTCGACCACGCTGTTCTTCCTTTATCCGCACACGAGCAAGAACTTCACGATACACGACTGAAAATTGCTCTTGTTGGGCGTCCAAATGTTGGCAAATCGAGCCTATGTAATGCACTTCTCGGCAAAGAACGCACTATTGTTACTCCTATCGCTGGTACAACACGCGATGCTATTGACAGTGTTCTGCGGTACCATGGCGAAGAGATGATTCTGATTGATACTGCCGGCTTGCGCCGTAAAAGCCGTATTAAAGAGCATATCGAACTATTCAGCATTGTACGTACACAGCGTGCCATTGAGCGCTGTGATGTCGCTGTTGTAGTCATCGATGCACTTCAAGGCTTTGATACACAAGATAAGCGTATTATCAACGACGTTGTCGAAGCACGCAAGGGTATTATCGTAGCTGTCAACAAGTGGGACGCAGTAGAGAAAGACCATACCACTGCTGACATTCTAACCAAGCAGATGTATGCGGAGATGAAAACTGTCGAGTATGCGCCTATTGTATTTCTTTCAGCACACTCTAAACAGCGTATTAGTAAGATTCCCAACCTTGCTAGAGAAATCCAAGCACGACGCATGACGCGTATCCCCACATGGAGGCTGAATCAAGAGCTTCTTGAAGATATCGCTCGTACACCACCTCCTTCTGTGCAGGGTCACGACTTGCGCATCAACTACATCACACAAGCAGGTGTTACCCCACCACTGTTTGTTTTCTTTTCCAATTTTCCTGAGCTTATTCCCGAGTCCTATAAACGCTTCCTTGAGCGGAAGCTTCGCGAGCACTATGACCTAAAAGGCGTTCCTGTTTCGTTTCTCTTTCGCCGCAAGAACACATTGCGCAGTTACGAATGAATATTGCGTTTATTATCCACAATCAAGTCGAGACTGGACCATATTGGAAAGTTCTGGAGCAGTGTGCTGCCTATGCACAGCTTGGGCACACAGTTACTCTCTTTGCAACATCTCCAACAGCACGATTCCGCCCACACATCACGCTACGCGATGGTGTGCAAGTTGTAGAAGCGCCTGATATGCTGTGGGGAAGGCTTCGTCAGGGCGTTGATATCTGGAATGCTTGTATACGCTGTCGCATAGTGCACACCATGCATCGCCTCCAGCCTTTTGATATTGTTCATGCAGTAGATTGTCGCCCAACAGTTATTATTCCATCGCTCTACATGCAGCGTTTTCTGCACGTTCCGCTCGTGTTGTCGTGGTGGGATTTATTTGGCAACGGTAGCATGCGTTTCGGAAGAGCCTTCGCTCTAACGTTTGGTCTTGTAGAAGGTTGGTTTGAAACATACTTCCGTCGCTACGCCGACGCAGCTACACCGATTACCTCATTTCTTGCTCGCCGCCTTGAACATCTTGGTTATCCTAAGGACCGTATCGAAGTACACCATCTAGGTGTTGATACGACACAAGAGCCTCTGGATTACGATACTGCACGCTCATGGCTCTATCACACATGCGGGATTTCTCAAGAAGAGAAAGTACTCTGCTTTGCTGGCACTATCTACGAAGCAGACTTTCAGCTTCTCCTGCGAGCACTCGATATTGTCCAGCAGCACAGTATCCCGTATAAGATTGTTTGGATCGGTAGGCACGTTATCGATGACAGTATCTGCCAGCGTTATCATATCTATCGTGTTGGTGTTGTTCCAACAATGCACGAAGTATATCGATATTTTGCTGCTGCTGATGCGTGCATTCTACCAATGGAAGTGAATGACGCCAACGCAGCGCGCTGGCATTCGAAGATGACAGACTACCTGAATGCTGGAGCACCCGTTGCCCTTACACCCGTGAGTGATTTCCCGACATACTTTTCGGCATACGATATTGGCTGGCTTGCACGGTCAAGCACACCCGAAGACTTTGCTGCTGTCCTGCTTGAAGCTCTACACACAACTCCAGAGCGCCGTAAACAACTCGGTAGGAATGCCCGTGCTTTCGTGCGCCAAGAGCTTGACGTTAAGACAATCGCTCTACGAGCATTGCACCTATACGAACGCTGCATACATTCATACCAGAATACTGCACTCACTCATACATCACACTCCTCTCCATAGACGACTATATGACCGAAACAGGCAAACGTTTTAGCTTTTCCAAAGCATTCCTGCTCGTGCTTGATGTTCTCACAGCATTTCTTGCTGTGTATATCATGTTTGCTGTTCGTACATCAGAGACTGTGATTGCCTTCTCGCGCAAAGCCGGTGCGTTGTATAAGCTTGAAGCGTTTCTTTTCTATACCGGTGCAGCACTTCTTGTCCCAGTGTTTTTCCGCATCAATAATCTCTACAAATACAGAGTCATCGCTAGCGCCTCAGACCAAATAACGCAAATTATCAAGTCATATGTTGGTCTTGGTATGCTCCTTCTCACGCTGCTCTTTTTCCTGCAAGATCGTGTTCTTGCTACTTCAGCACGGGGATTTTGGTTAGGATTTGAACTTTTGGGAATGCTGCTCCTGAGCATAGAGCGCTCCGTTGTTTCCTACTTTGTGCGACGGCGAAAATTTCTCCGCGACGAAGTTGTTGCTAAAAAAGTGCTAATTATCGGAGCTGGTCATGCGGGAGAAACCTTCGCTCTTCGCATTCTGAACGACCCTGAACTTGGCATAGAACAAGCATATTTTCTTGATGACGACGACACCAAAGTTGGCACATCACTGCTTGGTTTTCCAATTGTTGGCAAAACAACAGATGTTATGCGCGCTGCCATTGACCTCGGTGCAGACGAAATCTATATCACAATTAACGCTATCAAGCGCGAGCGATTGCTTGAAATCATCGAGGAATGCAAAAAGACAAAACTCCCTATTAAGGTTTTTTCTCGGCACTTCCGCATTGTTCAAGATGATGTGGATGGAAGCGTGTTATCTGGAGCATTAGAGCTCCCCTCTCAAATCACTATCCATCCAGGGCTTATCGCCAAACGCATCATCGACGTTCTTGTTGCAAGTTTTTTGCTGATTGTTCTCTTCATACCGGGTTTGGTGATTGCCCTGCTTATTCGCCTTACTTCTCGCGGACCTATATTCTACACATCATACCGCATCGGCAAAGGCGGAAGAGAATTTAAGATGTTCAAATTCCGCACAATGTACTTGAACGACGAACGTGAGCACCGAGAAATTGCCGAGCAACGCCTAAAAGAAGGTATACACATGGGTAAGCCCGACAATGACTCACGCATTACACCAATAGGACGATTCCTTCGCCGGTATAGCATCGACGAGCTACCACAAATTCTTAACGTCCTACGTGGGGAAATGAGCCTTGTGGGACCTCGACCATGCCTAGCATATGAACTTCAATATTTTGAAGACTGGCACAAACGACGCTTTCTTGTTCTTCCCGGACTGACAGGCTTATGGCAAGTTACAGGGCGCCAAATTGAGGGATTAAGCCTACACGATGCCATGATTCTTGATGTATTCTACGCCGAGAACTTCACTATTTGGCTTGATATCAAGATTCTGCTGAAAACTATCCCGGTTGTTCTGTGCGGTAAAAGCAAAGTGTAGGTAATCGAATACTCTGCTTGCGTTAGTCTCCTTCATACAATCTTCTCGTGCATCGCACAGTTCCGCTGCATTCCTAACGCCACAACCTTACCTAGAAACAGAATCACTATTCCAGCCTCCAGAACTAGCGAGGCGATAATCGCGCTCCACGCTGTCGTGACGGACATACTGTATCCAGCTATAGCAAAGCAGCTTACACACGCGAACAGAGACCAATGCACGAAGGATTCCTGCTGCCATGCAAGTAAGTACGACTCCAGAACCTGTCCAATAGTCTGCAAACAGAATAACCACGATGCCCACTGAAGAAGTGGTGTGAGATGGGCAAATGCTACGCCATACACTATGCGTATGCACCATTCTGCACCATACATCACCGCCACACTTCCCAAACAACCAACTCCGCCAGCAAATACTAGCGCCTTTGCAAGAAACCTATGCTCCCTATGCTGCACAAATTTTGGCAATAGTACTTGAAATAGCGCTCCCGGAAACAGACGCAACACGATGATAAAACGCATCACTGCGCTGAACATTCCTAGTTCTGTTGCTCCAGAGGAAATCATCAAGAGGTACATTCCTGCGCGAGATTGCACTAGACTTATTACCTGCATCATGACAAATACACTATGTTCCCACGATAGAGGAAATTTGGTCTGCACTGCTTCACATGGTGTTCTATGGGCACTCGACAGGCTCCTCCAGAAACGCTGGAATGCTATGCTTTTTCCCACTTCACCAATAAGCAACCAGAGAATTGGAATACAGAGAATTATCACCATTACAGCACGCTCTGCAATAGCATCAAGGGTAACTGTATATTGCATCGCAACAGCCATAGCAATCATTGCCGCACCATACGATACTACAGTTGCACCATTTTCTACTTGTGCAACTATATGAAATTGCTGTAAGCCTCGTAAAATTGCTGAATAGGTCATTGTCCTAGACCGTACCACTGCCCATACAGCATAGAGAGTCAGCGGTGCAAGTGTTTCGAAGGAAACAAAGCGTAGCACTGGTATTGGTACAATAGCACTATGCACAAACATCGCCAGTCCTATACAAAGCATTGTCACAAACCATAGGCGAGTCTTTGCAGAGTGTGCCTCAGCAAGTATAAGATTACAGTGTGTGGGTGCTGCTGCTGCGAGCAATGGTAAGCGGGTTTCGTATCCCCAGTCAATCACTGTGAGTAACAGTAACCCAAATGATGAAGCTACAGTAAAGATTCCAAGCGCCTCAGTACCTAGCCAGCGTGTCATAGCAATAGGGAGCAGTGCCCCAGCAAGAAGCGTCCCTATGTGCACCGAAAGAACGGCACCTAACGACTGTAAGCTGAGCATATACTTCGTAATCTTGCTGCCACGTGCGCCACATAAAAAGATGTGCGTTGTTCACCGCATGTGTGAACAACGCACAGAGTTTTCGTATAACAGAACTCAACTTTATGATTGCTGTATCACCGATACAACACGCTTTCCGCCTCGTTTTCGACTAAATTGAACAATACCGTCAGTCAGAGCAAACAATGTGTAGTCCTTACCAAGACCAACATTAATTCCAGGATGAGTTGCTGTACCTCTTTGACGAATAATGATGTTTCCTGCAAGCACAAATTGCCCGCCGAACTTCTTTACACCCAAGCGTTTAGAATTGGAATCGCGTCCGTTTTTTGTTGATCCGGCGCCTTTCTTGTGAGCCATAGCACAGTGTCCTTTCTAGAATGTTATATGTAAGGATAGCAAGCTGATAGATACACAGAGCATTTGTACGAGTATTGCAAGAATATCACGCAAATGTAATCTCACCGATTTTTATCTGTGTGATACGCTGGCGATGACCATTTTTCTTGCGATATCCCTTACGGCGCTTTTTGTGAAAAACAATAACTTTTTCAGCTCTGTCATGAGCAAGCACAGTTGCAGACACCGAACCATGAAGCGTTGGAGTGCCAATACGTACATTCGAGCCTTCACCAGCAGCTAGAATTTTCGTGAAGGAAATATGTTCTCCCACTTCCGCCTTTAACCTCGGAACTACTAGCGTATCCGAGGGCTGGACGCGATACTGAAATCCTGCAATTTCTACAATAGCAAACATACTGTCTATTCAAGAGAATGTGAAAAACGAGCAATTGCGCCTACTCTAAAGCGCGCAGAATGAAGAGTTCCAAAAATAGTGGTTTTCTACGGTTTTGCCAAAATTTTTCGTGTATTCTTCGGCAGAAATGTGCATTTTTGCTACAATATTTGTCGTATAACTCTGGGGTAACTTATATGCACATATCAGCTGACACTTCACGTATTCACTCAACATCACCATCTTCCGAAACACTACCACATTCTTTACCCTCACAGCAAATACTCGAGCACCATGCACAGCATCTACATCTGCCGCGTGCTGCATCCATTCAACATGCATATGCGCATTTCAAGGCATATATCGCTTTTGCTGCAGTGTGCTGTATTTGGGGCTCAACATACTTAGGCGTGCGATTTGCAATCGAGACACTGCCGCCTCTGTTGATGGCAGGAGTACGTTTTACTATAGCAGGACTCATTATGCTTATTTGGGCGCGTGCATCAGGTGCTCAATACCCACGATGGGCTGAGTGCCGTTCAGCAGCTTTTGTTGGATTCATGCTCGTTACTGCGTGTAACGGCATGTTCACGCTAGCTATGGGGCGCGTACCATCAAGTCTTGGAGCTCTTATTGCCACCTCGCTCCCTATATGGACTATCCTTCTTGATTGGTTACATCCCTCTGGGCAGCGTCCCTCTCTTGGAGTTTGGATAGGTGTTAGTGTGGGATTTCTAGGTATCATACTGCTTGTCCAACCGTGGAATTATGATACAACAGCTCGGTCTTCCTCTCCACAGTTTGATTACTACGGCATCTTTTTGCTTTTTGCTGGCACAATTGCATGGGCAATTGGGTCTTTATATGCCCGTGTTTCTATGCTTCCTCAGCCCCCACGCATGGCAACTGCCTTACAGCTACTCAGCGGTGGGCTTACTCTTCTTATTGCCTCATGCATCACAGGAGACTGGCGAACTATACGTATAGAATCTGTCAGCATCAAATCGCTTACAGCATTCTTATATCTCATTGTGTTTGGCTCTATTGTTGCATTCACTGCCTATTCGTGGCTCTTGCATCATACCTCCGCAGCATTTTCTTCGTCGTATACGTATATCAATCCTATTATTGCTGTGCTTCTAGGAGCAAGCATAGGCGGAGAGCGCATCACTGCAAACATGATAGTTGCTATGATTATCATTCTCATAGCAGTTGCCGTCATCGCACGATATCGCTCTATTCCTGCATCGCAGTAACCTACAAGAGGTTAGGGCTTGTGAATCAATAGGCAAGATTGTATATTTGCAATTTGCTGCTCATAATTCTCTGTACCACTTGCACAATACCGTATCCATGGCAACTAAAGATTATCGCAAAGATTCAACGGTAAAGGACTATATTATCAATCCGGTGATTGTTCGGCTTGATGCCTCCGAACGAGGAAGCATTTACGAAGCAATCACAGCGATGGGACTACGTGCTCGCCAAATCAACGATGACATTAAGCAACAGCTTCAAGCACGTATGCAGCACATCGATCCGCTTGAAGATGAAACAGAATACGGCAACTACGATCAGCTCCAGATTAGTAAAGAATTCGACAAGATTCCTAAGCCAACGTTTATTGCAATGCGTGAGATGTTCGAGCGTAAACTCTTCTACCGAGTAGAAGACCAGCAACCACCTCAGCAACAATAAACCTACTGCTCTACATCAGCATATGACACTCAACCGCCGCATGTCTGCACATACCATGCGGCGTCATTGTTTCATAGCTCTTCGTTGTAGAAGAGTATTTGTCTATCATGTGCGAAAGCTGTATCTTTCTGCTAATAGCTAGTGCCCTTTACAACAAGCATATAACCTACGGCAGCGCGCAACCCTGATACATTCTTGCAATACGTGTGGATAGCACCTCAACAAAACGCCTGTACTACTCCATCAGCGAAGTAAGCAAGCTCGTTGATGAGGAACAGTATGTCCTGCGGTATTGGGAATCAGAATTCGAACAGCTTCGCCCTCAAAAAAATCATGTTGGCAATCGCATTTATACCGATTACGACATTCAAGTCATCCGTGCTATCCAGTATCTTTTGCGTACAAAGCGTCTAACTATTGATGGAGCGAAGGAGCACCTTCGTGCGGTTCAAGACGGAGCAGTATCTACCGATGATGTACAACGCTACTCTGCATTGCTCTATGCGCCACCCACGCTTGCAGAAGGTACCACTTCACTCCCCGATAGCACAATATCACACTACAGAACATCGGAAACAGCATGCACTACAGCTCTTGGCCCGCCTCTCTCTACTAACGCCTCTACTTCACTACTGACAAAAGACACTTCTGAACCCAATAGTACCATACCGTACCAGCAAGAAGATTGCACGCTTGATAGACCAACAGTTTCTGATTCAACAGAATTATACTCCCAAGAATCACAGCAACAGCAAGCAGCTTGCACTGCTATTCCCTCCGCAGTGACAAGCTCTAGCTCTGTATCGAGCACTGTACTATTGCAGGATACTTCTAGCGCAGGCCAGCAGACTACAAAATCTTTCACATCCACACACCATACTTCCTCGAGTACAGACACAGAACCTATAAGTATCTCTTCTGAGCCCAGCACTACCGTAACATTGTGTTCTCTACAGCCATCTGATATGGCACTCTCACCTGAGACACATAGCTCTGCACTGTGTACCTTGTCTCTCGCGCGCGAAGAGCTTATTGTACTGCGTGATGTGCTGAGGTATGTCGTACGCATACTGCATTCTGAGACTCTACAACCTTATCAGGATTCATCATCGTAGCCAAACAATACATACATTTCTATTTATCCCTTCCCCGATATATGATAGTCATTGATGACATTCTTGTCGATCAGCATATCATCCAGAAACCGTTTCTCTGCGACACCGCTGCATGTAAGGGTGCATGCTGTACCATTCAAGGTGGCACTGGCGCCCCACTGCTTGATGAGGAATTACACAGCCTCATGGAAGCTACGCAACATGCACGGCGTTATCTTTCCACAGCAGCACAGGAAGAAATAGCTCAGCATGGTGTATACGAAGGCACTCCAGGCGAATACACTACACGATGTATCAACAATGCTGATTGTGTATTCGTATTTTATGAGCACGGTATCGCGCGATGCGCTCTTGAAAAAGCATATCTCGATGGACATAGTCAATTTCGTAAGCCATTGTCATGCCATTTGTTTCCCATTCGCGTAGATACTACACATCGACCCTATCTCTACTACGAGCAGTTCGACGAATGCGCACCTGCTCGCGAGTATGGTGCTCGTGCAAACGTCGTTGTAGCAGAGGCAGTTCGAGAAGCCCTAATACGTGCTTTTGGTGCATCATGGTATGAGCATCTTCGCGATGCCGTGCAAGAGCATCGTGCAGCACGAAACCATTACCAATCGCAATTATAGAATCCAGGCATACTACTCATTATATCAAGAGTTGACAGCATTATGTATGCAGGAATTGATATTGGCGGTACATCCATCAAGTATGGCATCGTAACAGCAGATGGTGAAATTCGTCAGCAAGCCTCCGTTCCAACAAATCCCACGTCAGGCAAAGATGCCATGATTGACCAACTTCAGCGCATTGTGCGTAAGCTCAGTAATGAAGCTGAGTCTATTGGTGTCGGGTTCCCCTCTGTTGTGAATCCAAGTGATGGTTGCATCTACCATCCACCTAATCTTCCCGGCTGGGGTATTGTCCCTCTTCGCGAGCTTCTACAAAGCGTTTCTATAGTTCCAGTTGCAATTGACAATGATGCGAATGTAGCAGCATTTGCAGAAGCTTCTCTCGGAGCAGGCAAACATGATTCACACTTCCTATACATTACGCTTGGAACAGGAGTTGGTGGTGGCATTATCGTCAATCATCGTATCTTTACTGGGGAACGAGGCGGCAGCGGAGAATGCGGTCATATTTTGATCAACGTTGACGCAGAACCTGAAGACGGCACAAAACCAACATTTCGTACTGGAACACTCGAAGAAGCAATAGGTAGACATGGTCTCATTCGTATGGCGCAGAACTTTGCGCAGCTGTATCCCGATTCCCTGTTGCATCAAGTTGCAGAGCTCGACGTCAAAGACATTTCAGAAGCAGCGTTGCGCCATGACAAAGCAGCGCTCCTCTGCCTAGAGCGTGCTGGAAAGCTGCTAGGATTAGGATTATGCTCGATACTAGCAGTGTTAGATATGCGGATTGTTGTTGTGGGTGGCGGGATATCGCAAGCACACCCAATATTGCTTGACACCGCACGGACTATGCTGAAAACTCGGGCTCTGCCAACTATCGCACCTGAAGCAGAAATTCGCCCTGCACGCTTCGGCAGCACAGCAGGTCTTGTTGGGGCAGCAATGCTTGGAAAGCTTCATCTAGACTCGTAATTCTTTGTATTATGGAAGCGAATCTTGCACACAGCTTTGCGCTTCGCATACGTTCATTGCTGTATCAGCGCGGGCTGCAGTCTATACGCTGCATTATAGCTGCGCTCTTGGTATGGCTATTGCTTCTACGCATCGTCTTCCCATGCATGGATTCGAGTGATGTAGCAAAGATTGAAGCTCTTGTTCAGCACTTTTACGAGCATACTGTTCTTGATGCTACTATAAACTGGTGGACATTTCTTCTAGAACACTACACTCCTTCTTCGGATCACCAGTCATCATCTGACCACACCGAACGCCACCATCAGCTCCCCCTGCACTGCCTACACACTCACACACTGTGCTTTACCGCACTAGGACAACTAGACCCAGTCTACACAGGAATTGAGCGCCCGCTGTATATTCTTGCCCCACCTTACACTCCTCAGCACTTCTACATCTTCTACACTTCTATCTTCCAGCCACCCAAGCTTACGCTCTGATACCCACCAACCTTTTCTGTGCTGCTCCTTAAGGTTACACCACTTTCCTACATTCGTATTTGTGGTGCAGTATACTCTATACACTAACCCTGATGTCTTGTCACTTGGAGTAACCACTATGCTTGACCGTGTTATTCTTATTTCTATTCGCAACAAATTTATCGTTCTCGTATGTGTTTTCGCTCTCATTCTGTGGGGTATCTATTCTCTCCAGCACCTGCCTATTGATGCTGTTCCTGACATTACCAATAACCAAGTACAAATCATCACGCGCAGCCCTTCACTTGGAGCACAAGAAGTAGAGCGACTTATCACATTTCCTATAGAAATGGCGATGGCAACAATTCCCGGAAGAGAAGAAATGCGCTCGTTTTCACGCTCTGGACTGTCTGTCGTCACACTTGTTTTTCACGATGAGATTGACATTTACTGGGCACGGCAACAGGTCGCAGAGCGTATTAACGACGTTGCTTCGCAGATTCCTACAAGCGCTGGCAAGCCCGAACTTGCGCCTGTTACTACTGGCTTAGGAGAAATCTACCAGTATATCCTCAAGCCCAAACAAGGATTCGAACATACATACTCTCTCACAGAACTGCGCTCTATTCAAGATTGGATTGTTCGTCGGCGTCTGCTAGGTACTGAAGGAGTTGCCGACGTCAGTAGCTTTGGCGGTCATCTCAAGCAGTATGAAGTTGCTCTGAACCCAGAGCGTCTTCGTGCAATGAACGTGAGTATGAACGATGTTCTCACCGCACTAGAGCGAAATAACTACAACACTGGTGGAGCATATATCGACAAATACCCCCAAGCATACTTCATTCGTAGCGAGGGTCTAGTGCGCAGCATCAGCGATATAGAGAATATTACCGTACTCACACAACCAAGTGGTACTCCTATTCTTTTGCGCGACGTTGCAACGGTACGTGTTGGAAGTGCTCTACGCTATGGTGCAATGACACACATTGCTCCCACCAAACCGAGCGGCGAAGTGGTCGGAGGGCTTGTGCTTATGCTGAAAGGAGAAAACTCTTCCAAAGTCATTGCCAATGTTAAGGCTCGCATTAAGGATATTTCTGCGTCGTTACCAGAAGGTATTGAGATTGTACCATTTCTCGACCGCACAAAACTCGTCAACACCGCTATTACGACCGTTGCTACAAACCTTGCTGAAGGCGGGCTTATTGTCGTCTTTGTTCTTATTCTGTTCTTGGGCAATCTTCGCGCTGGACTTATCGTTGCTTCAGCTATTCCTCTATCGCTCCTTTTTGCTATCGTTTGTATGAATCTGTTTGGCGTTTCAGGAAATCTAATGTCACTTGGTGCAATCGATTTCGGAATTATCATTGACGGCGCAGTCATTATTGTTGAAGCAACACTACATCACCTGCATACTCACAATTGTTCTGGCACATTAACACAAGCCCAAATGGATAACGAAGTGTACCGTTCTGCTTCAGCAATACGCACCTCAGCGGCGTTTGGTGAAATCATCATTCTCATTGTGTATTTGCCAGTCCTCACACTCCTTGGCATTGAAGGTAAAATGTTCCGCCCTATGGCACAAACTGTGGGTTTTGCTATCCTTGGAGCGTTCATTCTTTCACTGACTTATATCCCTGCAATGTCAGCCCTTGTTCTCAAAAAGACTCCGACAACACAGCATTCCTTTGCAGACCGCATGATGGCTACTATACAGCAGTACTACATACCTATTCTCACATGGGCTTTACGCCGTCGCTTCATTGTTTTGGCAGTATCTGCTATGCTGCTAAGCATTGCCATAGCTATATTTTTGTCATTGGGCGGCGAATTTGTACCTACGCTCGACGAAGGCGATTTTGCTGTTGAAACACGTACAATGCTTGGTTCTTCGCTATCGCATACCATCGAAACAACCTTACAAGCAGGGCGAGTTCTGGTTGAACAGTTTCCTGAAGTTGTACAGGTTGTAGGGAAAATTGGAACAAGTGAGATTCCTACAGATCCCATGCCTATCGAAGCCGCCGACCTTATGGTTATTCTCAAACCACAAGACCAATGGACAAGCGCACACTCGCGAGAAGAGCTTGCTGAGCGCATGCACAGTGCTCTCCGAAGCATACCACAAGCAGAATTTGGCTTCCAACAGCCTATCCAAATGCGCTTCAATGAGCTTCTGACCGGCGCGAAGCAAGATGTTGTTGTTAAAGTATTTGGTGAAGATTTAGCGATACTAGCAGACCGTGCACGCCGTATTGGCACAATCGCTGCCACTATTTCAGGTGTTACAGATGTGTATGTTGAACGCGTTACAGGCTCGGCGCAGATTGTTGCACGCTTGCACCGCAGTGCAATGGCACGATTCGGTATTTCTGTCGACGACATTAACAAAGCCATTCGCACAGCATTCGCTGGAGAGATCGTCGGCACAGTGTTCGAGCATGAGCGTCGCTACAATCTTGTTGTCCGTTTCGACACACTGCATCGCAAGACTTTAAGCGATGTAGAGAATCTTCTCATTACAACACCGCATGGTACTCCTATCCCGCTGCGACAAGTAGCATCTGTACAGGTGGAGCTTGGAGTCAATCAGATTCAACGCGAAGATGCAAAGCGGCGCATTATTGTTGGATTCAATGTCCGCAATCGTGATGTAGAGAGTGTCGTAGAAGAGCTGCGTACAGCACTCCAGCATTCTCTCGAACTTCCTCCCGGATACTACATCACCTATGGCGGTACATTTGAACATCTCACATCAGCACGGCAGCGATTGCATGTTGCTGTACCCACTGCACTAGCATTGATCTTCATACTCCTGTATCTGAGCTTCCGTTCCGTTGTCCACAGCGCTATTATCTTTACCGCTGTCCCTCTTGCTGCTATCGGAGGAGTATTGGCACTATGGCTGCGCGGTATGCCATTTTCTATTTCAGCTGGTGTAGGTTTCATTGCACTCTTTGGGGTATCGGTGCTGAACGGGATTGTTCTTCTTGCTTATTTCCAGCGGCTTCGCAGCGAAGGCATAGATCTTCTTGATATTGTTCGGCAAGGAACAGCAGCACGTTTACGCCCAGTACTTATGACTGCTGCTGTAGCATCTCTTGGATTTTTGCCTATGGCACTATCACACTCAGCTGGAGCTGAAGTACAGAAGCCTCTTGCAACAGTAGTAATCGGCGGCTTAGTTTCCTCGACTATATTAACCTTGATTGTACTACCTGTGATGTACGTCCTAACAGAAGAACTGCACCAACGCTACCAGAAACGTTCTCAAGCTCGTCGTATGCGCCAGAATGTCAGTATTCTCGCTGTAGTACTGAGCACTGCAGGACTTCTAGACATCTACCAACACACTGCTTACGCTCAGCAGCGGCCACCGCAGAATAATGAGCCACACGTGCTCACACTAGAACAAGCGATTACACAAGCACTCCAGCACAATCCCGCATTGTCTCTTGCAGAGGCAGAGCTTTCCTTACAGCAAACCCTAAGACGCACAGCTACAGCTCTCGACAAAGCATCTCTTTCCTTACTACTTGGGCAGTATAATAGCGCAGCATATGACAATAACGTTACAATTACCCAGAGCTTTCCCTTTCCGACAGTATTTGTCCAGCAACTTCTGCTTGCTGACGCACGGATTCGCAGTGCGGAATTGCAGCGCGCGGTAACACAGAATGATGTCATCTATGCAGTAAAATCATCCTTTTATCGAGTTGCTGTGCTACAAGAACGTGAACGCCTTCTACGCCAACAAGACACGTTGCTTATAGCCTTTGCGACAACTACTCGGCAACGCTATAGAGTAGGAGAGGTTTCATATCTTGCCACGACAACGGCCGACTTGCAATCTTCAGAACATGCTGCACTCCTAGCACAGGCTCGCGCTGATATCGCTATAGCAATACTACAGCTGCAAACATTACTTGCGATTACTCGACCAGTGCAGATTGTTGTTCCTCCTTCGCTCAAGTATACGCCAATTATCTCTCAGGACTCTGTAGTTCTTCAACGCAATCCGATGTATGCACAACTTCTTCAACAGATCAGTATTGCCGAGGCACAGCAAGCAGTCGAGACAGCACGCATCTTACCTGACATCAGTATTGGATACTTCTCACAAACGCTTATCGGTGTTCAGGATGGTGATAAAGTCTTAACGGCTAACGACCGACTTTCTGGCATACAACTTACGCTGAGTCTTCCATTATGGATTGCACCTCACCTAGCACAGATTGAGGCGGCAGCACGCACTATAGATATCGCTCGCACAAACGCACACATGTACCGCATCAATCTTTTAGGAACATTTCAGCAAGCGCTCCAGCAATACTCTAAGCACAAGGCGAGTATTGATTATTACGAGCACTTCGCACTTCCTCAAGCACAACTTCTCCAGACCCAAGCACAGCAGTCTTTCGAGCAAGGAGATATTGGTTACGTTGAATATGCAGCCACTCTAAGCCGCATACTTACTATCAAAACTAGATACTGCGAACTCCTCGAACAGTACAATCAGGCAGCATTGACACTAGAATTTCTTGCTGGAATGTCCCAAGAGAACTAATCCATCACGCGTCTTTTTCTTGGCTTCTATGAATACATACTGTTTCTCTCTCTATATCTGCTATACTTGCCTGTGGTTTTTCGCTGCATGCACACCTACAGACTCCTCGAGCTCACGCTCTGCTACCCAAGAGAGTGTGCATAATACTGCACAGGACATTGTAGAACTTACGCCCGAGCAGTACGCCACAGCGGGCATACAGCTTGGAACTATAGAGCACAAAGTCATGCATAACATTCTTCGCGTTCAAGGAATGCTGGACGTACCGCCACAGAACGTTGTTGCTATCTCACCACATATTGGTGGATACGTTCAATCAACACCTCTACTGCAAGGACTTCGTGTGCGTAAAGGTCAGATTATTGCTATTCTGGAGCATCAGGATATCATCGCACTACAGCAGGATTTCTTAGAAACACGAAGCCGATTAGAATTTGCCGAAGCAGAATTTCAGCGCCAAGAGGCATTACAACGAGACAATATCAATGCTCTCAAGGCGCTTCAGCAGGTTACAGCAGAATATAAAAGTCTCAAAGCGCGCTATGCAGCACTTCGACAGCGCCTTGCGTTGATTGGCATCCATGCAGATAGTCTGCATGATTATAGCATTCAGCGTTCCTACGCTATACGCTCACCGATTGATGGATACGTTACCGATGTGCCAATTACTCTTGGCAAGTTTGTTTCGCCACATGATATTCTTTGTTGCATTGTGAATCCCTCGCATATTCACGCTGAACTCACTGTGTTTGAGCACGATGCTCCCAAAATCCGCGTTGGACAGCGTGTGCGCCTTGTCCTAAGTAATGAAGCTCACGAGCGCACAGCGAAGGTCTATCTCATTGGTCGCGAAATATCTCCTGAACGAACAATACGCGTCCATGCCCACCTCGACCGCGAAGATGAAAGCCTTCTGCCCAACACGACTCTATCAGCAGCTATCGAGCTTGACAACCAATCTGTGCTTGCAGTCCCTGATGAAGCTCTCGTCAACATAAACGGTACAGAGTACATCTTTACACCTATTCATCAGCTTACCACATCTCAACCTTTCAGCAATACCAGCAATAGTCGCCAGTATAGTTTTCGCAGGATTGCTGTACAGCGTGGCATTACAATTGGCGGATGGACAGAACTCCGTGCATTACCACAAGCTACTGTACCACCAGTAACCCTGATTGTTGTGAAAGGAGCGTACACCCTTGCTTCTATGTTTTCTCAGAACAGCGACCACGAGTAGTTCTGAATATCCTTATTGTATCTCCTTAAACTTTCGTATTTTCATGCCTCATCTAAGCCATCGCACAAATAGCATAAGCCTAGTGCCACACAATAGTATAACGTACACTTTGTGCAACACTGCTGTTCTTCCATCATGCACGCTACTATGCTCTTCAACGACGACAACTCGAGTTTTTGCTTAATACTTTAGCTATGGAGGTAAGACATGGCATATGTTCTATTCCGCGTACTGCAATTCCTACGGTTACATAGCATTCTTCTGCTTACCGTCGTTCTCTGTCTCTCTACACAGACTCTTCATGCGCAGGATGAGGAAGAAGAAAACGATGGGAAACCTAAAATTCGGGCTATGGGTGTCGAAGCAAATGGTGTAGAAGTACCTATC
>JANWZB010000041.1:17280-22559 GCA_025055035.1 Candidatus Kapaibacterium sp. | reverse complement strand
TGGGGCAGGAGGATACTTCGCGCGTCCTATCGAGCATGGAGCGAACGTTGTTGTGGAATCTCTGACAAAGTGGGTTGGTGGTCACGGAACAAGCATAGGCGGGGCTATTATCGATGGTGGCAACTTTAATTGGGGGAATGGGAAATTTCCACAGTTTACAGAGCCAGCAGAAGGATACCACGGATTGCGGTTTTGGGATGTATTTGGTACTAACGGTCCGTTCGGAAATATTGCCTTTATTATTCGTGCACGCGTCGAAGGTTTGCGCGATCACGGACCGGCGCTTAGTCCATTTAATGCATTTCTATTCCTTCAAGGTATTGAGACGTTGTCGCTGCGCGCAGAACGCCATGCTCAAAACGCACTGGCTCTTGCTCAGTGGCTTGAAAAGCATCCTGCTGTAGAATATGTCAATTATCCCGGATTGGAATCTAGCCCATATTATGCGCTTGCAAAGCGATATCTACCGCGCGGTGCTGGCGGTGTTCTTGCCTTTAAAATTAAAGGTGATGCCGAGCTTGCTGATGCATTTATTGATAACCTCAAGATAGCAAGCCATCTTGCAAATGTTGGTGATGCAAAAACGCTTGTTATTCATCCAGCAACTACAACCCATCAACAGCTTTCAGCTGAAGAACAGCGCTCAGCAGGCGTTGTACCAGGCTTGGTGCGTGTATCAGTTGGCATAGAGCACATTGAGGATATTAAGGCTGATTTCCAACAAGCATTCGAAGCTGCACTAGTGGCTGTAAATTCATAAAGTTAACAATGCTGTGCGGGGAAAAGCTAGCAAGGTTTCTAGCATTCTCTTGCTAGCTTTCTCCTCACTGCTTGTATGTGGCTTCTGCTGAAGAATGTCAATAAGGGTTGTTAAGTCCAATGTACAGGGTGTGTTATGATATACTGGCTGCATATACAGCATCTGTGCTTTACGCCAATCATATTCTTCGTTAGCAGCAGTCCTTGCGCAAGTGTTCTACCAGCTGAGCAGATGCGCCATGCGTGGTATGAGCAGAGAACTGCAGCATATAATGCATTGTATCTTTTATCAAAGCAGTTCATGACACTAAATCCAGTAATGACGCACACTTTCCCACAACAACAGTCCGATACGAGATCATCGTATATTGCTGAAGTTGAAGCCTGGCGCAAGGCGCACGAAGAAAAATTACGTGCAGAAAATGGCTGGCTTAGTCTTGTAGGGCTACATTGGCTAGAAAGCGGAGATAATTGGCTTGGTTCGGATGTGTCAAATACTATACGATTGCCATCACAAGCACCTGCAACGCTTGGTGTCCTGCGCGTAGATAGTGATACAAGCATGCCACACTTACGTTTTTTCCCAGCAACAAACGTTCCAGTGGTAGTGACGCGTGCTGATGGGAGTGTAGTAAATCTGATGGTAGATAGCTCGCACACGCTTGCATTTGATGATGATAGGGGCAGCAAGCCTGATATTATCAGTGTTGGCGACATTTCGCTGTTTGTTGTACGCCGCATGACAAAGGCTGGAATGCGCTTTGGTGTGCGCGTGCGTGATAAAGCTAGCCCAGCACGCATGAGTTTCAAGGGATGTGTATGGTTTCCTGTGAAGCCTGAGTGTCGCGTGCGGGCGCGCTTCCATGAATATTCTGTTCCAAAGATCATTGATATTGAAAATGTTCTCGGCGGCATAGAAAGGCGCAGTATTGTTGGGCGGCTAGAGTTCACAATACAGGGTAAGTATTGTAGTCTCGAGGTTGAAAAACAAGGAAGCAAACTGTTTTGTAATTTTCGTGATGGTACGAGTGGCACGACAACATACCCAGCAGGACGGTTTCTCTATGCAGAACTTCCGAGCAATGGCAGAACAATTCTAGACTTCAACAAGGCGGAAAACCCGCCATGTGCGTTTGTAGGGTTCACAACATGTCCACTACCACCAAGAGGTAATTGGCTTCCTGTGAGCATTGAGGCGGGTGAGAAGATAGTTCCTGTCATTGAGTAAAACCTTTATGAATGATACTGTATGAGTACGCCACAGCATGTTTCTACGAGCCCACAGATTCTGCGTATTGCCACACCTTTCCCTCTAGAAAGTGGTGCTGTGCTACCATGCCTTGATATTGCATACCACACGTATGGTACGCTCAATCCTGCGCAGGATAATGTTGTGTGGATATGCCATGCGCTAACAGGAAACTCTGATGCGGCGGTGTGGTGGGACGGTCTCGTTGGTACTGGGCGTTTATTTGACCCGGCAGGATATTTCATTGTGTGTGCAAATATGATAGGTTCATGCTATGGTTCTTCAGGACCGACGAGCATTAATCCTACAACGGGGAAACCATATTTCCGCACATTCCCGCAAGTTACAACGCGCGACATGGCGCGAGCACATATGGTGCTGCGTAAAGCGCTAGGTATTGAGAAAATCCTTGTGGGCTTGGGAGGTTCGATGGGTGGACAGCAGCTTTTGGAATGGGCAATACTGGAACCAACAGTGTTCGAAACAATTGTCCCAATGGCAACCAACGCCCAGCATTCTCCGTGGGGTATTGCCTTCAATGAATCGCAGCGTTTAGCACTCGAAGCAGACCCAACATTTTTTGAAGACCGTTTAGATGCAGGCTTAGCTGGACTAAAAGCGGCGCGCTCTATTGGGATTTTGTCGTATCGTAACTACCAGACATTTTGCAAGACGCAAGCAGAATTACACAACGACAAGCTCGACGGCTTTCGTGCTGCTTCTTATCAAATATATCAGGGAGAAAAGCTGATAAAGCGCTTCAACGCTCATGCGTACTGGATATTATCGAAAGCGATGGATAGTCATAATGTAGGCCGGGGTCGTGGTAATGCGGGGAAAGCACTGGCACGTATACAAGCGCGGACGCTTGTTGTAGGCATCTCGACTGATATTCTGTTTCCACCTAAGGAGCAGCGCTTCATAGCCGAGCATATTCCTCATGCAGAGTATGTCGAAATTACATCGCCCTACGGACACGATGGTTTTCTCATTGAGTTCACTACGCTGACCGACATACTTCGAGAATTTCTCAGGATAGAAGCTTGTGTCTAAACGGCTTATGTAAGCTTGATGTAGCACAGCTATCCCGTTGAATCCCACTCGTCGAGAATGAGCGGTGGTGGGTTATATGCACGGTGCTCGATACTTATCGCACGGGTAATATGATGTACAGCACTATCAAGTGTTTTGGTTCGTGTGCTTTGTACATATCCAATCTCTTCACCTTGTCGGACTTCAGCACCGCACTTTTTGTGAAAGACAATGCCAGCGCCAAAATCTAGCGTATCTTCAGATGTTTGACGTCCCGCACCTATCATAATTCCTGCTACTCCAACCATTCGCGCATGGATGCCAGTAATAACGCCATCGTGGGGCGCACAAATTGCTTTTTTGGGTAGATGAGCGTATTGTGCTCTACTGCTCTCGATGTCTCCTCCCTGTTCCCGAATAAGGGCATGAAAGATTTCAAGAGGCTTTCGGCTCGCCCATGCCGTGTGGACAATATTCATTGCTGTAGCTGTGTCTTCTGCAATGCCGCCAGCAATGAGCATAGATGCTGCAAGCCTTCCTGTAAGTTCAGCGATGTCTGGAGGCGTGGAGGATGGATGTTCGAGTGCTTCTAAAGCTTCTTCGAATTCTAGCCAATTACCGACCGTCATACCGAGTGGCTGTTCCATCGAGCTAAAGACAATTCTCATGCGCAAACCTACTTGCTGCGCTACACCTAGCATTGTTTCTGCCAAAGCTTGTGCTTGATCGAGTGTATCCATAAATGCACCCTGACCAACCTTGAGGTCAATCACAAGAGCATCGAGATCCTCTGCAAACTTCTTGCTAAGAATAGAAGCTGTGATAAGCTCTTTGGATTCTACTGTACCAGTAACGTCGCGTAGGTGGTAGAGAATACGGTCTGCCGGGGCGATATTCTGCGTTTGCTTGGCAAAGAATCCTCCGTATCGTGCTAAGAGCTCTGCTCCCCGCTCGTTGTTAATGTCCATACAAACATGGACTGATTCAAGCTTGTCAACCGTTCCTCCTGTGTGTCCTAACCCACGACCAGAGATCATAGGGACAGCGATGCCACACGATGCAGCAAGAGGGAGCAAGAGTAGAGAAATTTTATCACCAACGCCACCAGTAGAGTGTTTATCAACTTTGGGCTTAGGTGCTGTGGAAAATCTGTAGCATGTTCCTGAATCACGCATTGCAAGAGTGAGAGCAGCTGTTTCTTTGGAGCTAAGCCCACGAATACAAGCAGCCATAAGAAATGCTGCTGCCTGCGGAGCGGTGATATCTCCTATGGTAATGCCGCGAACAAACCACTGAATCTCTTCTTTGGTCAGTTCGGCACCATCACGTTTTTTGCGGAGCAGTTCGGCGGGTATCATAGGGTAGAACACTTATGATGCCACCTTTCGCAGTGGCTCTTCGGCTACGACATAATTAGGTTCTGCGCCATGCTCGATAACAGCGCGGGTAATGACACAACGGCGAATATGGTTCATGTCGGGAATCTTATACATAACAGGCAACATTGCTTCTTCCATAATGCTACGCAGACCACGAGCACCTGTTTTTCGCTGTTTGGCTTTCTCCACAACAAGGCGTAATGCTTCAGGTTCAAATTCTAACTCGATGCCTTCCATCAAAAGGAGCTTCTGATACTGCTTCACTAAGGCATTTTTAGGCGATACAAGAATATCAAGCATTGCTTCGTCGGATAATGGCTCAAGTGCAGTAATGATGGGTAGGCGACCAACAAATTCGGGGATAAACCCAAATTTTAGTAAATCTTCAGGCTCAACATGCCGAAAAAGAGCAACATCAGGCTCGATATGGTGTTCAGCTTCCGCGGTAAATCCTAGCGTTGAGGTTTTCATGCGTCGAGCAATGATGCGTTCCAGACCTTCAAACGCTCCGCCACAAATAAACAGAATATTCTTCGTATTGATGTTGATGAGAGGCTGCTCGGGGTGTTTGCGCCCACCACGTGGAGGTACACCAGCAACTGTACCTTCCAGCATTTTGAGCAACCCTTGTTGTACGCCTTCGCCCGAGACGTCGCGTGTAATACTTGCAGAATCACTTTTGCGGCAAATCTTATCGATTTCATCGATATACACAATGCCACGTTCTGCACGCTCGACGTCGAAATCTGCATTCTGGAGTAGGTGAGAAAGTACGCTTTCAACGTCGTCGCCAACGTATCCAGCCTCAGTGAGTGTTGTTGCGTCAGCAATGGTGATGGGTACATCAAGAATGCGTGCCA
>JANWZB010000041.1:0-17270 GCA_025055035.1 Candidatus Kapaibacterium sp. | reverse complement strand
AATCAGCAAAATGTTGCTCTTCTCAATTTCTACGTCTTCGAGATGACCAACGAGGGATTCAGACTGGATTCTCTTATAATGATTGTATACAGCAACCGATATTGCTTGCTTTGCTGCTTCTTGTCCGACGACGTATTGGTCAAGTGCACGTTTAAGCTCCGATGGCTTGAGGAGTTTGAAGTCTTGGAAGAGTGCCGAATGCTTGGGTTGAGCATGAAGTCCAGAACTCTTGCGCAGAATGTCAATCGAGTTTTGAATGCAAATATCGCAGATGTACACTCCGGGTCCGGCAATCATGCTAGTAACATCGCTCGCAGCGCGCCCGCAAAATGAGCAGTGAATACCATCGTGTTGTGTGAAATGATTTTTCGGCATAGGCAATTGAACAAGATGCAACAAACGAAGTGGTAGCAGGAGGTATGTGTTACTCGGAAAAAAGAGATCAGAGAATCAAAGGCTTTACCGATGCTATCAACAGAAAAACCCGCAAAGTCATACTATGTGCTACTACTTCGCGGGCACGACGACAATTGCGACTGATATATGCAACGAGCATGGATGCACGTCATTCTTGCTTTGAGTGTGAAGATTTGTCCGATGATTCAGAGCTGCGCTCCATCACCTTATCAATAATCCCGTACTCAAGAGCTTCCTGAGCACTCATCCACTTATCGCGGTCGGCGTCAGCTTTAATTTGCTCAATAGATTTATTGGTATGCTTGCCAATAATGCTGTAGAGCTGGTCGCGCATGCGAATCATTTCCTTCGTGTAAATTTCGATATCAGCAAGTGTTCCCTGCGAGCCACCACTTGGCTGATGCATCATGATGCGTGAGTGAGGAAGCGCGTAGCGCTTGCCTTTTGCTCCGGCACATAGTAGTACTTGTGCCATCGATGCTGCCATACCAATGCAAATTGTTGAGACATCAGGGCGGATAAACTGCATAGTGTCGTAGATTGCTAAACCTGCTGTAACGCTTCCACCGGGGGAATTGATGTAAAGGCTAATGTCCTTCGTCGGGTCTTCGCTTGCTAGAAAGAGCAGTTGTGCCACAATGAGTCCTGAAACAGCATCATCAATCGGAGTATTGAGTAGGATGATTCTGTCCTTCATGAGGCGCGAGAAGATATCATACGAGCGCTCTCCGCGCGATGTCTGCTCAACAACTATCGGTACGAGCTGATTAGAGACGGTGCAGTGGCGCAGGGAATACGCTGAGGTATCCTGCCATAGCGCATGTATATCGTGGATATTCAGCATTGTGAGACTTTCTCGAAGTACAACATACGAAAAAAGCGTAGTATTATGCTGCGTGTGTGCATAGCGAGCATTGTATGCCTACGAAGGTAATGCGGTAGTGTTGCGACACACAAAATATTTTTTGATGTAGATGCCACATACTGAGAAGAGTTATGTGTTGTGTATCAGTGTATCGGCTGTGGATACTGAGGAATTCACAGATTGCTCAGTGATGACAGCGTATCCGCGCAAAACTTCCATGAGTTTTTCGTGGAGGAGTTGTTCTTGAAGCTCCTTACTTCCTGCAATAGCAGAGCGGACATACTCAGCATTTGCTTCTGGAAGATTAAGCTCTGCAACAATGCTATCGAGGCGCTCGTTGATATCGTCTTCTGTGATATTCAGATTTTCCTGTTCTATGATGCGCTCACGGATAAGAAGCCACTTCGCTGTTTGATAGGCAGTGGGCATGCGTGCTTCGACGTATGAACGTATGTCGAAATCTTTGGGAAGCTTTTTGTCGGGGAGCTTTTGAACATCACGCTCAAGCATTGAAGATAGAACAGTGTGAACAAGACCTTGCGGTGGCTCAAAATCATGTGCTTGGAGAATCTTTTGAATAAGCTGCTCATCCATCAACTTGCTAATAGTTCTTGTGCGTGTTTCGTGCAAGCGCTGCTCAATAGCGCGGCGAAACTCCTCCGTAGAGGTGAGCTCTCCATGAGTGATAGTCTCAACAAACTCATTGCTAAATTCTGCTGGCATAACGCGCTTAATGCTTTGCACGGTAACGTGGAACGTCTGAGGTGGTTGTTCTTTGTTGTCAGACGGGACAGTGTAGCGAAAACTATCTCCTACGTGTAAGTTTAATAGCGAAGCTTTAAGCTCTGAGCCTGCTGGTTCATTTCTAAGAAACACTGGTACTTCTTCGGATTGCTTTCCAATCAAGGGCATGCCCGTTGCTGGGTCAATGGGATGCCGCTTGATAACGACATAGTGCATGTCATCTGTAATCTGCTCTGCGTCTTCGAGCCTTGCTTGCTGTATTGTCAAATGCTCTATCTCACGCTCAATATCTTCGTCGGTAACAGGGGCAACAAGCTTAGTAATTTCTATATTTCGATAGTTCTGAAGCTCAAACTCTGGGAGCACCTCGTACGCGATTGTCAAGGTCAAGCTTCCGTCGGCGTGGCGCTGAATATCGCGTAGTTGTGGGGTTCCAATCACAGAAATACCCTGCTCTTCCACAGCGCGAGCGAACGCTTGGTTGGCAATCTGTTCTGTCGCTTGTGCTTGCAGTGTTTTGCCAAAGTGCTTCTTGATAAGGTGGAGAGGTACTTTCCCTTTGCGAAATCCTGCAAGTTGGATCGTGGGCTGTGCTTCGCGGTATGCCTGTTCATAGTACGGCTCGAGTTCGATTGCGCTCATTGTAATACTGATTTGGCGCTTGCAGCCGTCTAGAGTTGTGAGTTGTGTTTCCAAGTGCGTACGAGGCTGAATTCAAAAATGAGGAATGTTGTGGAGATAGTGTGCGGGCGAGGAGACTTGAACTCCTACGGGTTGCCCCACCAGATCCTAAGTCTGGCGCGTCTGCCAATTCCGCCACACCCGCTCAGGGCTGTATGTCCGTTCTCGATTAGGAACGATGGAGTACGTACAATTGTAAAGAAAGACTACAAATGTACAATTTTTTTTAGCGTACTGCAAGTCACATTCTAAGAGCTGAATACAGCGCTCGGTATTATCGCAACTGCCAGTCGTGGAACCTAGCATCGAACTCTTCAGGAGTAAATTGTACAGTATCGTACATTCCTGCATGTTGACGCTGACGAAAGGCTTCGAATAGGCTTACAGCACAGGCGACAGAGATATTAAGACTTTGAACGATACCAACTTGTGGAATGAGAAAATTCTTATCTGCAAGTTTCAGGGCTTCTTCGCTTATTCCGCTGTGTTCATTTCCAAAGACTAGAGCTACAGGCTGTGTTAAATCAAGGCTGTAGAGCGATACAGCATTACTGGAAAGGTGGGTTGTGTAAATCGCGTAGCCACGTGCTCGCAGAGCAGCAAAGCAGCCATGTACGCAGGAAAACATGTGCGTATCAATCCACTTTATGGCGCTTGCAGAACTACGCGCCCCTAAGTTGGGAAATGTTTGGCGGCCATTGTAAATTAAAAATACGTCCACAACCCCTACCGCATCACAGGAACGCAGGACAGCAGAAACGTTGTGTGGGTCGTGAACATTTTCTAGAACGACGGTTAAAGTTGGTTGCTTGCGCTCTAAAACACGGCGAAGCTTTGCTGCACGTTCTGGAGTAACGAAACAAGAATCCTGAGCAGTATCTGTCATCGTTCTGCCTGTATAGTGGATTGCTCTATGTTCTCAGCTTCGGAAGCAACTTCATCTGCGTGAGAGACCAAGTGCCATGAAATGCCAAGAGCATGCTCACGCATGAAAAATAGTCCGCCGACAATGATGTTCACAAAATATCCAATGCCATGCGCCACAAACGCAAATGCAACAGCTTGCTCGCTCGGAACACCGTAAAATTGTGCAAGGGTTACTTGAGCAAAATAGTGATAGAAACCCCATGCTCCTGGTGTTGCACCAATTGTGATGCCAATCGTTGTCATTGTCAGTAGGACGTTAGCATCGAACCATCCAAACTTATAGGCTGTATCAAACCCGAATGCTACGAATGTGAAATATATAGGCACAAGGTACAAGCCCCAAATGGCAATTGTTTCAAAGATGACACGCCAGTACAATCCGGGAGACTTAAAAATGCTGAAGCCATGAATGAATGCTTCAAGATAGTTGTGGAGTTTCCAGTACCATGCTTCCGAGAAGCGCTTTACGGTCACGCGTAAAAGCCATTCACCCGTGTTAGTTGTGATCATTAGAATGATAAATGCCATTAACCCAACAACGGGTAATACAAGGATTCGAAGAAGCGCTTGCCCGTTAATTTGTGGAAATACCGCTGCAATTTTGTTATGAAAGTAATAGAATGTGATGAGCACAAAAACGCTCAAACTAAGAATATCAATAACGCGCTCGACGAGGATAGTTGCAATTCCTGTCGAAAAGCGAACGTTCTCGCGTCGGCTTAGAATAAAGGGGCGTGCAAGCTCGCCGCCTCGCGGTGTGAGGTTGTTGACCATATACCCAATCATGACCCCAGAAAATGCATTGATAATATGAATATCGGGTTGAATCGGCTTTATCATAGTTATCCAGCGCAGTGCACGCAGGTAATGAGAAAGCAGCATGACGGGAATGGTTGCAAGTACCCACCAATAGTTTGCCTTATGGAAGGCATTCCACAGTTCATGGAGGTTTTTAACGTCCTTCAGAGCAAATGCCATTGAGCCCACAAGAAGCACAAGGCTTACAAGCGTTCGGCTCAGTGTTCTTACAACGCTAGGAGTGTGCTGTGATGAAGTCATGTACAATACGCAAAGCTTACGGTATGCAAAAGGATAACCAAATAACAGAGATTATGGTGCTTGGGGTAGTACAGTACATAGCATGGGCGTACTGTCTGTGTCAGACGAGCTTGAGTCTTTGTATAGTACTCGATTACTCTTGCGGCGCACCAGTACTCAAAGCTGCGTAATCAAGCACAAGATGAGCAAGTGCTCGCACACCAACAATCAGTGCGGATTCATCAATATAAAACAGTGGTGAATGGTTAGGTGCTGCTGTTGCAAGTTGGTCTTTGGGGGTAACACCAAGAAAGAAGAACATGCCGGGGATCTTCTTCTGATAAAACGAGAAATCCTCTGAACCAGTTTGCTTGGGCGAGAGCGATACATTCCTCTGCCCAGCAACACGCTGGAGAGTAGGCGCCATCTTTGCTGTGAGAGCATCATGATTAACAGTTGCGGGATATTGCTTGCGTATATAGACATCAGCAGTGGCGCCACTTGCTTGAGCGATGTACTGGCTTGTCCGCTTAATGCGCTTGTGAATTTGTTCCTGCATGTCTTCATCGTATGTGCGAATTGTTCCTGTCATTTCAACACTATCGGGGATAATGTTGTTGCGAACACCTCCCTGCATTGTACCTATAGTAATAATCGAGGGTTCTTTGGTTACGTCCACCTGACGACTTTCAATAGTCTGTAGGCCCATAATTACTTGTGAAGAAACTACAATAGGGTCAATACCTACCCAAGGCTTCGCACCATGTGTTTGACGTCCTTTGATGACAATCCGCAAAAAATCTACCGCTGCCATTGTTGGTCCGGGGCGAAAGGTGATGTTCCCTGATTCTATCCCGCTAAATACGTGTAAGCCAAAGATAGCTTCAGGTGCAGGGTTTTCGAGGACACCTTGTTTAATCATAAGCTCCGCTCCGCCTTCTTCACCTTCGGGTGCTCCTTCCTCGGCAGGCTGAAAGATGAATTTGACAATTCCTTGTATATTGGCTTTCATACTTGCAAGAATCTCTGCCACAGCCATAAGAATTGCCGTGTGTGCATCATGACCGCAAGCATGCATAACTCCTACCTCTTGACCGTTGTACGTTGAGCGTACCTTCGATGCAAACGGTACATTCACTTGCTCAACAACGGGGAGTGCGTCCATATCCGCACGAAGAGCAACGACAGGACCAGGCTTGCCGCCGCGTAAAATTCCAACAACACCTGTGTGTGCTATGCCAGTCCGAACTTCGAAGCCAAGCTTTCTCAAATGTTCGGCTACAATTCTCGATGTCCGTACCTCGCGGTTGCTGAGCTCAGGATACTGATGAAAGTCTCGACGCCATTGTATCATCTTCTGCTCTATAGCTGCAGCACGACTATCTATAAGTGCTCGCAAAGCTTCAAGAGATTGAGCGTATGCTACAAGCATAATGTGCTCAAAGCAGTACATAACTAGTAGCACAAGCAGTACACATCGATATGTTCTATACGCTATAACCGGCATAGCATAGTATCTGAAGGTTTAAGGACACAGTGAAAGACGCTAGCGATATAACGAGGCAACAAATTTACATCGAAAGTAAAGGTTTTCCCAATAGATTTGCTTACAACGCGTCCGAATTGTTGAGAACACAATTCTGCATCTACAATTCCCCTTGTATATGGTTCTATCACAGGAAACCCATGCCGTTATGGCATACTTTGACCAATATACAGAGTTTTCTGTGCGAAAACGCAACGACCTTGCAGCGATGCTTGATATTGCCATGCTGCACGATGAAGCGGAACTATGGAATACCACTGTGTTTACTGGCAAGGTTGTATGGAGTCTCTACATGAAGCTTCGCGAGTTACAAGGCTCTGCTACTGCAGAAGAGTCTTATCGTCGCATTGAGCAAGAATTTGCAGCAGTAGTCAATCAACTACGAGAGCATATTGTATACTTTGCTCATCTGTCCGACAATCAGGCATTTCAGGAACGCTTGAAGGAAACGTACCTTCACATTCATCAGGGAACAATTAGGAACATAGTGGATTTAGCACATGATTTAGCTCGCTTCAAAGATATGCAGCACGATGAGCAGCGTAGAAGCAGGAAACGCTCAATCAAACCAGATACGGACGCGTAGTAGGGATATGAGTAGATATTAAAAGGGTTATTGCTTTGATGTTAAACCTTCCTGCTGCGCCTGCGCCTCAAGAGCTTTCAGTGCTTCTTCGGACAGATGATGCTCCATGCAAATGTTTCTCAGAATGTCCCACGAATAAATTCCCGTTGCATGTCCGTCTTTCCATGATACTTGAATGGCGTAATTTCCAACTGGGTGAATGCCTGTAAGCTCGTACATGCCAGGCTGTACGATGCTCATACCAAAAGAGTAGGTTGTGCCCATAATGTTCTCACCCTGACAAGCGGCACAAGGGCAGTTGTCTCGAAGGCTGCGGAGCGTTATGATAGTGCTAACTCCATCTGACCATAATACAGACAGGAGATAGGGTTGTGGTCGGGTGATGCGAAGCGGTGTTGGTACAGTGCTTGGCATAGTAGCTTGGGCTTCTAAGCAAACTTCTATGACTCTGTGTTTGTTAAGACACAAACAATAGTCTTTTAGTGTAGTACAATGTACACCGCACACAGAGATTTTTAGGGTAATAGCCCTGCACGAGTGAGTGCTGTACGTAATGTTTCTCGATGGGAAGCATTCAATGGTACAAGAGGCAAACGAAGATGCTCATCAATTAAGCCCATCATAGCAAGTATAGCTTTGACGGGAATAGGGTTAGGTGCAACAAAATTGAGCTTCATAAGCTCGAGGTAGGTATATTGCAATGCTCGCGCTCGTACGAAATCTCCGGCAAGAGCAGCACGAACAAGTTCGCTTAGACCGCGTGGTGCATAATTACTTAGCACGGAGATAACACCCTTGCCACCAGCAGCTATCAAGGGAAGAGTCAGAGAGTCGTCACCAGAAAGCACTGCAAAGCCCTCAGGAGCGTGGGCAATAATTTCCATCATTTGGTCAAGGTTGCCAGATGCTTCTTTTGTTGCTACCACACTAGGGCATGCTTCAGCGATGGCAAGCTGTGTTTCAGCCGAGACGTTTGAGCCTGTTCGGCTTGGGACATTGTACAGGATAAGTGGGAAATCTGGAGCAGCATCACAGATTGCTTTGTAGTGTGCAAGCAAGCCTTCAGCAGGAGGCTTGTTGTAATAAGGAGTCACAACAAGTGCCCCGTCTGCACCTAATTCTTGAGCACATTTCGTGTATCGTGCAGCTTCGCGAGTGTTATTCGAACCTGTCCCAGCAACAACGCGTACAGGCTGGCCGTTCACTGTCTTCTTGGCACGTTGTACGCATTCGACAACAAAACGGATAACAGAACGATCTTCTTCCTCTGTCATTGTAGCGCTTTCGCCTGTCGAGCCGCAGACAACAAGAAACTCTACATCTCCATCAAGCTGGAAGTGAACGAGCCGTTCCAATGCTGGAAAATCAATGTTGCCGGCTGCAGTAAATGGTGTTACTAGTGCCGTTCCAGTGCCGTAAAACGGGCAAGTGCGCATAGCATTGTTCTCCCTTCTTGAAAATTCACGATGAAGATATTTTCGCCCCTGTGCTCGTCATGTATGCATTTATCAGTTATCATGCGATAGGAACACAGAACACTGTAAAGGGTAAAGGCAAACTTACAGCTTTTGTGCAAATCGGCGAAAAATCTTCGTATCTTTATAGGCTTGCCACATATTATGATGGGTGTAAAGTATCAGCTATAGTACTCACTAGCAAGAAGGGAACTATGCAAAGCGATACGCAACATAAATCTTGTCAGTGCTGGATGCGAATAGATATTCTTACGGCTGTACCACAAATGATTGTGCCTGTAGTTGAGGCAAGCATTATGAAGCGCGCTCAGCAGGCAGGTGTGGTGCAAATATACGTGCATAATCTCCGTGAGTATGGTTTGGGAAAGTATAGGCAGATAGATGATGAGCCATTCGGTGGTGGTGCGGGTATGATATTACGGTGCGAGCCTGTATTTTCCTGTATTGAGCGCCTGCAAGCAGAGCGCGACTATGATGAGGTTATCTTTTTAACTCCCGATGGCGAGCGCCTTACACAATCTCTGGTCAATGCGCTATCGCTCAAGCGTGCCATAATATTGCTGGCAGGACACTATAAGGGTATAGACCAACGCATACGCGACTGTCTTGTAACACGCGAAATTTCCATTGGCGATTATGTTGTAACAGGGGGAGAATTACCTGCTCTTGTGCTTCTCGATGCTATTGTGCGACTTCTTCCTGGAGCAATTAGTGATGCTGAGTCGGCGCTGTTAGATTCTTTCCAATGCGGATTACTTGATGCTCCGCACTATACACGTCCGGCAGAGTTTCGTGGTATGGCTGTTCCCGAAGTTCTTTTGTCTGGCGACCACCAGCGTGTTCGTGCATGGCGTGAAGAAATGGCTCTAGCAAAGACACGCGAACGCCGACCGGATTTGCTCGAATAAGGCAAATTTATTATGATTGCGTGAAAATTTTGGACTCGTCGAGAAGTATTCAACTGTTGACACTATGAGGTCATTTGCCCCAAGCGAACTAGCCCCACGCGAACTCCATAGGATCTTGCTCTCCTGCGTTGCACCGCGCCCGATAGCGCTTGTTGGGACGGTCGATAGAAATGGAAATGCAAATCTCTCGCCATATAGTTTCTTCAATGCGTTCAGCTCGAATCCTCCTGTTGTTGCTTTCGGTCCAGCACGCCGAGCAAAAGACGGTATGCTGAAAGACACATACAATAACCTTATGGCGACGCAGGAGTGTACAATTAGTGTGGTAACATACAGCATGGTTGAGCAGTCGAACCTCAGCTCTTGCATCTATCCGCCGGATATTGATGAGTTCGACAAAGCAGGATTCACAAAACGCCTAAGCGTTGATGTAGCACCACCGAGTGTTGCTGAATCGCCATGCTCGATGGAATGCCGCCTGGTGCAGATGATTCATCTTGCGCCAGAAGCCAAAGTAAGTGGTAATCTAGCAATATGCCGTGTTGTGCGCTTTCACATCAGCGATGCAATTTTCAGTGGTACGGTAATAGACCCAAATAAAATAGACCTTGTAGGACGCATGGGATTGTCGTGGTATGTTCGAGCAAGCGGCAGTGCGCTATTTGAAGTACCGCAACCGGAGGTCAATGGGATTGGGATTGATGCTTTACCCGAGCATATCCGCAAGAGCCAGATTTTAACAGGGAACGACCTTGCAAAGCTCGCAAGTGTAGAAAAGAAGCCAGCGCGCAATCCTGACTTTGTTAAATTTGATTCTACAATGCAAGCAGAAGACTTTATGCTTGAGCTAAAGTCAGGGAATCCGTATAAGGCGCTCTATGCTTTATTATCTGGTGCGCCGCCGCCGCCAGAAAAGCTACAGGAAAAGCTTCATAAGATTGCTCAAAGCTTTCTAGCTCAGGGGAAAATAGAAGAAGCATGGCAGACGCTACTTCTTCCGCTATAGTAGTATAGTAGTGCTGCTTTACCTACCAATGAACTTTGGGGCCTGCTTTGCTACAAATGCTGCCAGCCCAATCGCGCAGTCTTCGCTGTTGCCCGCAATCTCTTGCATTTCTGCTTCCATATCAAGAACATCATCAAGTGTCATCACTGCTGCTTTCTGGAGCATCATTTTGACAAGACCGAGAGTTTTCGTAGGCGCACTGGCAAGGCGTTCTGCAAATGCATACACCGCACTCTCGAACTCTGATGCAGAAATAACGCGATTGACAAGCCCGCGTTCTAATGCTGTTTGGGCATCCATTGGCTCATTGAGGGCTGCAAATTCAAATGCTTGTGCGTAGTTCATAAGCCGAGAAAAAAAGTATGTTCCCCCTGAATCTGGAACAAGGGCAATTCCCGTAAAACCTTCAACTAAGCGAGCGTCGGTGCTCATAATGCGTATGTCTGCTGCGAGTGCAAGAGAAAGTCCTGCTCCAGCTGCTACTCCATTGATGCCTACAACAATAGGTTTGGGAAGACTGCGCATAGCGCGAATGATAGGGTTGTAGCCTTGCTGTATCATCCCGCGAAAGTCTATTTTTGCATTTTTACTCAATTCTAGCGCCTCTTTCAAATCTTGCCCTGAGGAAAATGCCTTTCCTTTGCCTGTGAGAATTACTGTGCGGACAGCGCTGTCATTGCTAGCATCATCCAATGCATCGAGAAGCTCACGTTTAAGTTGGCTGTTGAGAGCATTGTAAACATCAGGACGATTGAGTGTGATGGTTGCAATACCGTTATCAACTGAGTACAGAAGCGTTTCGTACATAGTCTTTGTGAGAAAACGTCGGAAAAACTGTTGGTGCGGAAAGAAAATTAGAGAAAAGGGTGTTCAGAACCAAAAAATATGCAGCGCGATACAAGAGGCTATTTTGCACCCAGAATGAGAGAAAGATTGAACGAGACAAAAGAGCGTCGTGGTTCATAGCTCTGACTGAGAAAAATATTGACCCAGTGATAGCGTACAGATACGTCAACTCCAAATCCAAAGACTGCTGCTTCAAGACCAAGCGCGATGCTAGCACCAATCCTGTTCTGAGCTGTTTCCGTAACAATGAGACCGGTTGTAGGCTGCGTATAATCATATCGAGAAAGGAGCAGGTTGTAACTTGCTTCGCCAGAACAGTACGCGTGAAGAATGAGAAGCGAGAGAAATCGATATTCAAATCCTACACCAAGCGGAATAAGCGAATGGGTGATTTTTACAGATGTTGCTACGGAAGGAAATGATGGGTCATAGACAGAAAAAATTGGTGTTTCGAAGTGGTGAAGTGTTCCTGAGAGGATAAATCCGCGTCCTGATTCCAGAGAAAGAAGATAGCGAGCACTCAGATGATAGCCTGTATTGTATGATTGACCCACAGGATAAAGATATGTGCCACCTTGCGCTAAAGGAAAATGAATTGCGACAATATGCTCGAATGGGGTAGAGATGCCAGCTCCTAGGCGAAAACTTTGAGCTTGTATCGTAGTGTGAGAGTACAGGACAATTTGAGTAATGACTGCAACAATCGCGCTATAATGCTGGAAATATTGTTCCCGCCAAACTACGGATTGCATGTGTTTCTCCTTGTGGCTTGCAAAGGAAAGTCCGATATTTGCAATGAAGTAGATTAGGTTTGCTATGTAACGCACAAAAGTGCGCACATTGTCGTGTTGAAGGTTTTTGAACGCTGCAGTGTATATGGAGATGAGCAAGAACTATGCCGACACTTCTGCATGCTGAGAATCTTGTAAAATCATATCCCATAGGCAACAATCCTCACCATGAAAGGACAGTAGTGCTCCGTGGTGTTACAGTATCTGTAGAGAGGGGAGAAATTCTCGCAATTGTTGGTGCTTCGGGAGCAGGAAAAAGCACATTGCTTCATTTACTTGGTGCACTCGACGATCCTGATGAAGGAAGCATTGTATTAGAATGCTCAAAGCATAGTACTGCAGGACATGAAGAGCTGAGTACACGCTGTTATGAGTATCATAAACTTACTGATGCAGAGCTGTCGGCTCTACGTAATGCAGTGATAGGGTTCGTATTTCAATTTCATCATTTGCTTCCAGAGTTTACGGCGTTGGAAAATGTTATGATGCCTGCACTCATAGCTGGTGTCCATGTATCGCAGGCACGTTCTCGTGCGTATGAGCTGTTGCGTCGTGTTGGGATGGAGCATCGTGTGCATCATAAGCCAGATGCTCTTTCAGGTGGAGAGCAACAGCGTGTAGCCTTCGCGCGAGCGATGATCAATAATCCACAGCTTATCCTTGCCGATGAACCTACAGGTAACCTCGATGCAGCCAATGCAGCAGTGCTGCTCGATCTGATGCAACAATTTCGCGCTGATACTGGAGCAAGTTTTGTGATTGTTACGCATAGTACCGAAGTAGCCAATATAGCAGATAGGATAATTCGTTTGCATGAGGGTATGGTTGTGTAACATACGGGCATTGTGGATATGTTTGCCAGTGTGCCAATGGTACATGCTTTCAGCAATACTGGTACTTACGGTTCTGCTGCAGCGTGTATCGGTGTGTGCACAGAACGCAGAGCGTACATATAATCCAATTCTCTTTGAGCGGATATCGGCAGAGCAGGGGCTTGCAAGTTCGACAGTGCACTATGTTCTCCAAGACCGACGCGGAATGCTGTGGTTTGCTACCGAAGACGGTATCAGTAAATATGATGGTGTGAGCTTTACCACATTTCATCAAATGCTGCCTGAGTCGCTTGGTACTGGAGCGCATAGTTGTGTTGTGCTGTATGAGGCACAGCATAGTCCAAACCATGAATTATGGATTGCTACGAAAAATCGCCGTACGGTGTCCTGCTTTTCTCCTGTTACGGGAGAATTCCGATACTATGTCTTCCCAAACTCTGTAGAAGTCAAAGTTACTGCGTTTGCTGAAGAGTCGAATGGCAACATACTTATCGGTACAAACAAAGGGATATTCCGCTGGAGTCAAGAGCATAGAGCTATTGTGCCTCTTCCAGAGCGTGGATACAAGTTCTTTGCAGGAGTTGAGGTGCAGGGGATTGCACGCGACGAGGGTGATGTGCTGTGGATTGTTGGACGCACTGCAGTCTATCGTTTCGATGCGCGTACAGGAACTGTAAACAGGCTCAACATTGCACTGGAGGGTGCTATCACGACCTGCATGCCAGAATACGATACTGTGAAGCAGAAGTCAGTACAAGCGCTGTGGATTGCTACGCAGCAGGGATTATGGCGTTATGCGCTATACAACCACTCTGCGGAAAAAGTTGTAGATAACACTGTCTTACAGGCAGGTACTATCACAGCGCTGTACATTGCTCCTCGTCATGTATGGGTTGGTACAGACAATGGGATTGGTATACTAGAGGGTCCTAGTGGATCGCCGGGAACATGGCGTATTGTACAACGCTATTGGCACGATGAACACGATGATTATTCTCTTGCGGATAATGTTGTACAGCACATTATGAGAGACAGATCGGGTGTTGTGTGGATAGCAACATCGCTCAATGGTGTCAGCAAATATTCCCCATTTCGGCAAAAGTTTCGTCGAATTGGAGATAACCTTTTGAAGAATGGCGGTGCTGTGCGCAGCAAGCATGTTCGTGGTGTGGCTGAGCAAGGAGAGTACCTTTGGCTTGCAACCTATACACAAGGCGTACACTGTGTGAACCGTAAAACTAGTCAATGGAAATACTTTGGCAGAGAATTGTTTGGAACAGATACAATCGGAACGGTGTATGTAGATGCGAGAGGTACATTGTGGGCGGGAACAATAGGGCAAGGGCTGTGGCGGTGGTTTCCTGCGCGGCAGCGATTTGAGCGCTATCCGCATATACCTCCCTATTTGTCAGTTCAAATTTTGTTTGAAGATAGCTCCCATACTTTATGGGTGGGTGCTGCTGGTAAGGTCATCTATGCTATTTCTCCGAACCGTCTGGCAGCACGTGCGTATGCTCTTTTTTCGATAGCATTCCAGCACGATAGCAGTTGTATTCTCTCAATGCTGGAAACTTCTTCTGGACAGCTTCTTCTGGGTAGTATGTCAGGCTTGTTGGAACTTGAACGTTCTTCTGGTGTTGTGCGCAGAATTGTTGATGGATACACTATCTGCGCAATGGTGCAAGATGCTCAAGGAGATTTATGGTTTGGAACGCATAATCGTGGTGTGCTGCATTGTCGTATGAAGTCTTCTCGCATTCGCAATGAACGGGATGTAATATTATACGCAATCACAGAGCGTGAGGGTTTAATAAGTAATGCCGTCAGCGCAATGTTGTACGACGATAGAATGCATCATCTGTGGGTAAGTACAAAACAAGGTATAGCAGAGATAGATGCAGAAACACGCAAAGTTGTGCGAACATTTAGCACTGATGATGGTCTTCAGGGTAAGGAATTTCTCCATGGCGCAGCATTTCGCAGTGTGCATGGAGAAATGTTTTTTGGTGGTGTCAATGGCGTCAATGCTTTTTTCCCCCACATGATTACTATAAACACAATGCCGCCGCCAGTAGAGATTACATCCGTGAAGAAATTCGGTCGTGAGGAGGTATTAACAGATTCGGCTGTAGCAGCTAGCCGCAGCATTACGCTACGATACGATGAGAATACACTCTCGTTCTCGTTTGTAGCCTTAGATTTTCACGCCCCTGAAGCAAACACGTATGCATACCGCATGGAGGGTCTCGACAAGGGCTGGACACAGTGTGGAACACGTCGCGAGGCGACGTACACCAGTCTTAATGATGGTGAATATGTGTTTATGGTTCGCGCGGCGAATAATGATGGTGTGTGGAACAACACTAGTACGACGTTCCGCATTGTTATTACACCACCGATTTGGCGTACGTGGTGGTTTCTTGGTTTATCAGGGGCAAGCATTATATGTGTGGGATTTGTGCTGTATCGTGTGCGCATTCGGAGCATTGAGGCGCGCAATGCATGGTTGGAGCAGCAGGTAAAAGAACGCACCGCCGAAATTCAGGAAAAAAACAAAGAACTGCAGCAGTCTCTTGATGAAATTCGGATTCTGAGTTCTGTGCTAGAGAGCGAGCGCAATAAGTCTGAGGATTTGCTGCTCAATATTTTGCCTCCGTCCATTGCTGAGCGTTTGAAGTGGGGCGAAACAACGATTGTTGATACGTTTGATAGTGCGACGGTACTTTTTACAGATATGGTGGGTTTTACCAAAATTGCCTCGCGTATTTCTGCCGAAGAGTTGATTGTCATACTCAACCGCATGTTTTCGGTATTCGATAAGCTTGCCGAGAAACATGGTGTAGAGAAAATTAAGACTATTGGTGATGCGTACATGGCAGTGGCTGGCGTACCAATCCCAACAGATAATCACGCGCAGGCTATTGCTTCGATGGCATTAGATATGATGCAAGCTATTCAGGAATTAGCGCAACGCGAGCAGCTACCAATTCAAATTCGTGCCGGTATTCATACTGGATATCTCACGGCAGGAGTCATTGGGGAAAAGAAATTTGCTTATGATTTGTGGGGGGATACCGTCAACACAGCAAGCCGTATGGAATCAAGTGGTGAAGCTGGGCGCATTCAATGCTCTGAAGCTACCTACCGTGTGCTGAAAGAGCAGTTTGATTTTGAGGAGCGCGGAACTATTGAGATCAAAGGCAAGGGGGTGATGAAAACGTACTTTCTGCTGGGCAGAAAGCGATTCCTTTAAACGTTTTCGGTACATTAATCGTCTCGTCTAGTGAATATACTAAATTCCTAACTACCACGTATGGTGCTCTCATGAAACGTATCGTGTGTATCTGTGTGCTGATGCTTCTCTTCAATGCAAGCATCATTGTTGCTCAGGGCTATAGAAATCCCGCAATGGCAAGAATACAGAGCTACGGTGTGTACTACGTTCAATCTCAACCGCAAGTACAAGCTGGGTTCTTTTATGGTCCTCCTCTCCCACGAGGCTACATACGTCCGCGAGTGTTGATATATCCTTATCCACGGCTTTATGCGCCGCGTCGCTGGGGTGCTCGTTCATGGCGCTGGGGCTGCTGAAAACACAGCAATCGGTAAGCAGTCTTTGGAAAACTCTCTGAGGCAAGCAGTACAATGCTCTTTTGTTCTTCAAATAATGGAAAGCTATGAAATACAAACTTCTTGGTCGTAGTGCTTTGCGTGTTTCCGAGCTGTGCTTGGGTGCAATGGGTTTTGGCGAAGAGTGGGGCTGGGGAGCTTCTAAGGAAGAAAGCAAAAGGATCTTCGATGCTTTTGTCAAAGCAGGTGGAAACTTTATTGACACTGCAAATTACTATACCGCAGGAACGAGTGAAAAGTACGTCGGCGAGTTTATTGCCGACAATCGAGAATACTTTGTGCTTGCAACAAAGTACTCTCTTGGTATGAGACGTGGGGACCCGAATGCAGGTGGCAATCATCGCAAAAACATGGTACAGTCACTTGAAGCAAGCCTAAAGCGTCTTGGAGTGGACTATGTGGATTTGTACTGGCTGCACATGTGGGATTACACAACACCAATAGATGAAGTCATGCGTGCACTCGACGATCTTGTGCGTTCAGGCAAAGTGTTGCATATCGGAGTTTCTGATACTCCTGCATGGCAAGTTGCGCGTGCAAATACACTTGCAGAATTGCACGGATGGTCGCAGTTTGTGGCGTATCAGGGTGAATACAGCCTGATTCAGCGTACCGCCGAGCGTGAGATTATCCCAATGGCTCGTGCGTTCGACGTTGCCTTTACGCCGTGGGCGCCTCTTGCTGGTGGAGCGCTTACAGGAAAGTATTTACGCAATGACCCTGGGCGACTAAAACCTGACAGTATACGCTTAAACGAACGCAGCCAAGCAATTGCACGCGAAGTTGTGGCAATTGCTGAAGAGCTTGGCTGCTCCCCTGCACAGGTAGCGTTGCGCTGGACAATGCAAGAGCGTGTCAATGATGAGATTCAACGCGGTGTTTGCATTCCAATTGTTGGTGCGACAAAAGAAAGCCAGATAATAGACAATCTTGGCGTTGTGCATGTAAATCTATCTGAGGAGCACATGAAACGCCTT
>JANWZB010000040.1 GCA_025055035.1 Candidatus Kapaibacterium sp. | reverse complement strand
TATCAAAACTGCACACGCTTGTTTTGCGCAACAACAAGATTTTCTCGCTCCCCCAAACAATTGCTCAGCTGCCTAAATTACGCACCTTAGTTCTCGCCAAAAATCGCCTGCGCTCACTACCCGACAGCCTGCAATGGCTCCTGCTTCTAAAAGAACTTGATGTGAGCAAGAATCGCCTTTCAGAACTCCCTGCCAGTATTGGCGAAATGGCGAGCCTGGAATACCTTGATATTAGCTCGAATTTTCTGAAATCCCTCCCGCCAACGTTTGCTCAACTCACTACCTTGAAGCGCTTGCGTCTTGTTGCTAATGAATTCACTGTCTTTCCAAAGGAGATTACTCGCCTTGCATCGATCGAAGAATTAGACTTTGCCAACAACTTTATAGAACAAATACCGCCTTCTATTAGCGACATGACCGCTCTTACTGTACTCAATATGCGGGGTAATAGGCTTCTCGCAGTACCAGCAGAAATTGGTTTCTGCCAGAACCTTACGTTCATTAATGTTGCATACAATAACCTCCTTACTCTCCCACAGGAAATAACGCGGCTTACCAAACTCCAAACGCTGAACATTGGTCAGAACCCTATGCTCCGAAATGAAATCGAAAAGATACGCTCTTTTGTACCTCAAGCAAATCTTGGATTCTAGGTCCGAATACTGCTGTTATCGCTGTTTGCACGCATATACTTTCCATCGTTGCCCTAGCTATAGCATCTGAATACTCTCAGTGTATAGGCTAGGGCAATACTGTTTTTTCACATACCTTCCTTAAACTCTTCGCGACGACAACTATCAAGTACATGCAGCACTATATCGTTGGAGAATTGTGTGGTATTTTTCGTATTATTGAGCCCCAAGTAAAGCGATTGGCATCATGCTTACATACTATTGTTCAACCAGTGACAAACCCACACTTGCCTATGTGCTGTCTACGCGATAGATAGCGTACCCTGAAAGGAGGGAGTTTATGGAAGAGATTGTTATTGTACTATTCATTGCAGCGATAGTTCTTATACCGTTTATTCTGCTTGTTTTAGCCATACTAAGAGTGCGACATAGAGTACGACATATTGAGCGCGAGCTACGCACTATGAAGCGACATATCGAAAACCTTGAAACTAAGTTATCACGTGTTCGTACAAGCTCAGAGGCTCCTGCTCCAACAATTCTTCCACATCAGTCTGCCACACTCATCAGTCTTGAAACACTCACATCTTCTACCCAAGAACCAGCCCATTCTTCCAACATCTCCTCCCCTGCGACACAACCTGTATCTTCTGAGCACCCTGATGCTTCTACTCGCCCACCCGTCTCCGAACGTTATGTCCGTCAAAAGTTTCGCCATGTAGGCCGCTCACCTCGCAATCGCACCGAGTGGGAAACGGTCATTGGTGGGCAACTCTACAACAGAATTGGCGCAGCAGCAATAGTCGTTGGGGTAGGGTTTTTCCTCAAATATGCCTTCGACAATGATTTGATTAGCGAACCTGTGCGCATACTGCTTGGCATCATTGCTGGCGGAGGACTTCTCATTGTCGGGGAACACTTACATAAACGAACACTTGCACAGGTCGCTCAGGGTGTAACAGGAGCAGGTATAGGAATACTGTACACCGCTATGTATGCAGCGTACAACTTGTACTACCTCATTCCTGCTTTCCAAGCACTTGCAGGTATGATTGCCGTTACAATCATAGGATTCGTACTTGCCTTACGATATAACAGTCGTGTCATTGCGATACTTTCTTGGTTTGGTGGGTACATAACGCCTGTACTTGTTCATAGCAACCAACCCAATCCTCTTGGTCTATTCACCTATCTTCTGATTCTATCGGCAGGAATGCTCCTCCTTGCTCTACAGCGCAATGATTGGTTTATCCTGCATCCCCTGAGCCTCATAGCAGCCTACAGCATATGCGGTATATGGTATATCAATGCCTACACCACTATGCAACACTTCGGTATTACCGTAACGTTTGCTGGTGTGTTCTGGCTGCTCTTTGCGAGTGTAGACATATATCGAACACTGCGCGGGCTATCGTATACAGACACTCAATGGCGGCGTAGAGTATCCTTTCTTCCCTCTGCACTCTCATACATAGCGCTGTTTATCCTTGTATCCGACCCATATCCACGCTGGATGCCACTTGTCAGCCTATGCTATGGCATATTCTACTGCTGTGCTGGATATATTGCCCAGCAGCGTGAGCCTCGTGATTCGTTCAGCTTTGAGCGCTATATAAGTACTGCAATCATACAGTTTGTCCTTGTACCGGCGCAACATTTCGACAGTGTAGAATATACACTTATCGTGTGGAGTATAGAATCCGTTGTATTGCTCTGGCTCGGAATGTATTGGCAGCAGCGATTCATTGTGCTTGCTGGTATGCTTGTTAGCATGCTAACGCTCATTCAAGGAGTTTTCCTGTACACTGTACCTCTGCCGACAGAGCAGCAGTCCTCACATCTATTTGGTTTACCGCTTGTCATGTACATGTGCTTGGCAGGAACATTTGCTACAGCTGGACGGTTAGAACAGAAAGCAACACTAACCCTTATGCATATGTTTCCTCGCGTTATGGCGTCGGCACCAGCTATTCTGGCACATACCAGTTTTTCTCGCATAGGGTTTGCCCTAGCGCTAATACGCGCCGCTATGTACGAACTCTGGGAATTTCGTCAGTGGAATCTTGAGCAGAGTATTTCTTACAGCGACTACTGGTATAGTATGCTCGGCGCATCAGTTCTATGTTGGACAGGGTTCACTATGCTTTGGGCTGCACGCCGCTGGCGCTGGCACGAGCCTGCATGGATAGGCGCTATGGTTATAGGGCTTGCTTCTTTGAGCCTTGTCATAAACGGCTTTGCCTATGATCCAGCAACAGCATGGTCATTCTTGCTCAACATACGTGCTGGTTCTATCCTTCTTGGTACTGCTGGTGTTGTAGCTTCGTGGTTTCTCATGGATACACAACAGCAGTCGTTTTCCGAGAGCACTATCCGCATCACACGGCGTGCCGTTGGTACAATAGTGTTTGCTCTTATTCTATCGTTATGTTCAGGTGAGGCATCAGACATATTCCATAGTCAGATTATGCAACTATATACTTTGCCCGATGCTATTCAACGGAACACAACAATTACAGATAAAATCGAGCGCCTTGAGAATGCAAAGCAGCTTGCCATTTCGCTTGTATGGCTTATATACGCCACAATACTGATGATTCTAGGCTTTATACGGCGTGTACGTCTCACACGTCTAGCAGCACTGGGGTTGTCTGGTATTGCGATACTCAAAATTGTCCTGTACGATTTATCGTATCTGTCCACGCTGTATCGCATTGGCTCATTCATTGGTTTGGGGATAGTGCTACTGCTTGTTTCATACCTCTACCAGCGCTTTAAGAGCCGTATCTTCTAGGCACTCTAAGCAGACTTGCTTGCTACCACCCATTTGGATAAAACGCACAGGTACTGTATCTTTGCATCGTTTCTTTCACTCCTTTGTATCGACGATATGGCGTATGTGCAAGCACGCTACCGAACTTCTACAGCACTGTGCAGACGGACTGTTCCTCTTCTGTGTATGTGTGCAGGCATCGCGCTTTGCTTTACAAACCTCTTCGCACAAATACCGCAGGTTACGTTCCAGCTTGGAGACACGAGTGTACAACGAGGCAGTGTATTTCGTGTAGCAGTTCGTGCAGTATTCCGCCAGATGCCTCGTACTCTTGACTCTCTAAGCATTGTCCTGCGCTTCGCTCCATCGGCGCTTGCATTCAATCGTGCACTAGGCGGTAGTACGTTTGTCATGCAATGCCCCGCACCTCGTGTAGACAGCCAGTTTATTAATCTCAACAGCGGTATCTTACGCATATCTTGCAATGCCCTGCGACCGATGCTCGATAGTACAACATCACTTACTGTTGCAACCCTAGAATTCTTAGCACTTGCCGGACCAACTACTACAACTGTCTTGAGCATCGACTCGATACTCATCAATCGCACTACCCTTGTACCACTAGGAACTACCACAGCACGCATCACGCTGCTGTCAGCACCACTTGTTGTGGGTCAATTCAGCGATGGGATTGGAACGAATTATCCTAACCCCACTCCTTTGGAAGGCACGGTATTTCCTTGTACCCTTGCAGGCGCAGGCAATGTAGAATTTGCAGTGCTATCAGCGCTTGGGACAGTTCTTCGAGAATACAAAAGCGAATTTCGTCAGCAAGGTTTTTTTCTCTTTCCTTTTCGCCCTGATGGTCTATTCGCCAGCGGCTTGTACGTTTTGCGCATGACAACGGCACGCGGAGTAGTGCATCGCCCCTTTCTGATTGCTCGCTAGAGAAGTGCTATGCTCTTTATGAGTTGTGCGGGAAACGTTTTGCATTTTCTAATGCCTGCTTGTATGCCGATAGTGCACGTGCCCGTGCGGCTTTGTGCTCCACAATCGGCTGCGGATACGATGGCATACCGTATTCTGGCACCCACATTCTGATGTAGGCTTTGTCAGGGTCGAACTTAGCGGCTTGCGCTTCAGGACTAAAAATGCGAAAGTATGGTGCCGCATCGCAGCCCGTTCCAGCCGCCCACTGCCAATTACCGTTGTTTGCTGCTAGGTCAAAATCCAAAAGTTTTGCAGCAAAGTAGCGTTCTCCCCAGCGCCAGTCTATAAGAAGATGTTTTGTTAGAAATGATGCTGCAACCATGCGCACGCGATTGTGCATATATCCCGTCGCATTCAATTCTCGCATACCAGCATCTACAAGGGGATAGCCTGTTGTACCTTCGCACCACCGGCGAAACTCATACTCATCATTGCGCCATGTAATGCGATCATACTCTGGTTTGAACGATGCATGCTCTACATGCGGGAAATGCCAAAGAATCTGCATGTAGAACTCTCGCCATATTAGCTCGTTGAGCCAGATTTCATTCAGCTTGTGTGCAACGCGTACAAGTTCTCGAACGCTTACTGTTCCGAAGCGCAGATGCACCGATAGGCGCGTCGTTCCTTGCTTTGCAGGGATATCACGGGTTTTATCGTAGTGTTGGATAATATCATACGGTACAGTACATGGTGGGAGTGGCTTCCCAGAAGGAGCAAAGCCGATAGTGCTAAGATTCGGCAGCGGATAAGGGTCATGACATTGCAGGAATATACGTTTATACTGCTCCGTGTCAAACGACCGAAGATGACTACTTGTCAATTGCTCTTTCCACCGTCGGCTGTATGGAGTGAAAACAGTGTAGGGACGGTGCTCACTTGTGAGAATCTCATCGCGCTCGAATATCACTTGATCTTTAAACGTCTGAAACTGCACTCCCTGCTGTGTAAACAGCTCGCGCACAACTGAATCGCGTTTTCTGGCGTAGGGTTCATAGTCATGGTTTGCGAAGACAGCGTAGATAGGGAATTCCTGAAGAAGCTGAGCCCACACTTCATGCGGGAAACCATGCCGCACCAGCAACGATGACCCATACTGCTGTAGCTGATAAGCAAGACTAGATACTGCAGTATGAATAAACTCCACACGCTGGTCGTGCTTGTCGTCGAGAGTATCAAGAATAGCACGGTCAAAAATGAATACAGGCAGAACCGATGTTTGCCGTTCGGCAGCAGAACAGAGAGCATGGTAAAGCCCTACATTATCATGCAAGCGTAAATCACGACGAAACCAAAAAGCACATATTTGTTGCATAGCAAGGCATATAGCGTAGATGCCTGCACCATAGGCATTGTGAGATACGAAAAAGGCACTTCCTAGATCCAGGAAATGCCTAAGTGCAATAGTTCACATAGACAGGTAACCTATGCTGCACTTGTTACCCAGATTTTGAGCGGCGCGTGCACTTCTGGATGCAGCTTTACCGTTACAACGAACTCACCAATAGATTTGATGGGCTCGTCGATGATAATAGCGCGGCGATCGATCGAGAATCCCTTGTCGGCGAGCTCTTGGGCAATCATTTGATTTGTTACGCTGCCGAAGAGGCGACCTTCTTCACCAACCTGCATGGCAAAAGAAACCTGCATATCGGCAAGCTTTGCTGCTAGGAGTTCTGCTTCGGACTTCAGCTTTGCCATACGGGCTTCATACTGCTTTTTCTCGCTTTCCAGCAAACGGATGGCTTTCGGCGAGGCATAGTACGCTAGCCCGCGCGGAATCAAGTAATTGCGAGCATAGCCATCGCGCACATTCACAATTTCGCCTACTGTGCCCACATGTTCAACGTTTTCGCGGAGAATGATTTTCATGAGATGATATCCTTCCAAACTAGAGTGGGGAACAGAGAAATTGAGTTCTACTAGAATGCTGTCTCTGGAGCTTCGCGTTCTTGCGGAACTGGTATAGCTGATGCTTCCTGTATTGCTTCTGAAGCTGCTTGTTCGGATGCTGATGACTGGATGTCCATCATACGCTCGTGGCGATTCTGCAAAAATGCTTTGCGAAATTCCAGTGCATGTTTGCTCATCTTTAGTGTTAGATGCCGCAGAATATTCTCTTCAAGATGGAAGTAGCGCTCAAGCTGCGGCAGCAACGTTGCTGGGGCATCATACATGACGTATACATAGAAGCCATTATGCTTTTTCTGAATTGGATAAGCAAGGCGACGACGACCCCACTTGTCAAGCGTTGTGATCACGCCACCATTATTCTTGATGAACTCGATAGTGCTGGTGATAATGTGTTCGATTGTAGCGTCTTCAAGCGAAGCATTGACAATAAACGTTGTCTCGTATGTGCGCTTTGCAGTGTTCATGAACAATTAACTCCTATGGATGTAGTGAAAGACAGCTTTCCGAATGTGTATGAGAAAGCAGGAGTACATCTGTATGTAGAGAACTGCAAATGTGCAAAAAAACTTTGTATTTTCCAAGCATATTCCCTGCATTACTCAACAGCATGGCGGATAATATACAGGTTTTCCCCCCATCAAAAAGTTGGGAATGCGAAAAGATTCATGTTTACACCGCACATTTTCATGATGCAGAATGTGTATGTCTGTATGGTATGTTCTTCCAGTAATAGCTACGAAGGACAAGCAAGTACATACACCTAGTCACAGCAAAGCCGCCTCCAAGTGTCTTGGTAGGCGGCTTTGTATCAGCGTTGTGTATGCCCGAAGTTATTTCCCAGTAGCTTCTTTAGTAGCTTTAGCAAAATCACCGGCTTTCACAATTGTTATCTTCGAAGGGTGTATCCACTTGCGCATAGCTTGTACAACTTGTTCTGGTGTCAGTGCAGCAATTTTTTCTTCCAATTCCTTGTCCCACATCATCGTGCGCTTTGTGTACAGATAGTCGTTCAACCGGGCTACTAATTCTGTATCTTGCGAGCGGCTCACCATACGCGATTGGAGGAATCCTGACTTTGCAGACTGCACCTCTTCTGCTGTGAAGCCATCCTTGAGTGCTCGGTCGATTTCCTCATTGAAGGCTTTTTCGAGTTTATCACGATTCTGTGGTGCATAAATAGCATAGGCAACAAACGATCCAACTTTATCCAGTGCACTTGCGCTCACTTGTGATCCTACACCATAACTTAATCCTTCTTTTTGACGGATACGTGTTGCCAAACGTGAGTTAAGGAAACCGCCCCCAAGCATGTAATTTCCCAGTAGCAACGCAGGATAATCGGGGTCATCGCTACGTATAGGCAGAGCAAGCTTTGCAATGAAGAATGCATTCGCTTTGTCGGGGGTTTCGAGTGTAAGATTTGCTGGAGCAACATCCTTGTAGCGTTCTTCAATGCGCACAAATGGCTTCAGACTTTTCCACGTACCAAAAGATTCACTCACAATTGCCTGTACATCGCTTTCATCAAAGTCCCCAACAATACTCATATACGCACTCGAAGCTCCATACAATTCTCGGTAGAACGTGCGTATATCTTCAATTGTCAGCGCTTTCAGCTCGGCAACCTTTTCATCAATGGACTGTGTAGCGTATATGTGTCCTCGAGGATACGGTGATACATGCCGCTCCAGAGCAATTACTGCCACCGACGTTGGTTCAGAGCGCTGCGCTTCGTACTGTGCTAAGGTTTCCTGCCTTAGCGATTCAAATTCCTTTTCCGATAGTGCAGGCTCACGTAGTATTTCGCGTACAAGCTTCAACAGCGGAATGAGATTCTCGCGCTTCGTTTCCATGCTCACTTCCACGCTCTGTCCGCTTGGGTATATAGTCAACCGCGCTTTGAGGTTATTGATGGCATCTTGAATTTGCTCACGAGTCTTGGATTTTGTGCCACGTAGCAGCATTTCAGCTGTGAGCTCATGGACACTCTTCTTATTCATGAGACTTTGTTCATCGCCTATGCGCAGACTCAATCGCGCAACAACACTTCCACCACGAGTCTTTTTCGATAACAACGCAGCACTTATACTCCCAAGTTCTTTGCCTGCAGAGATGCGGCGCGTACGAGCTTCAATATTAAGCGGAGAAGCATCAAATGCTTCGCCAGCAGCAATCGCTTCTTTACCTTTATAATCTTTGACAAGACTCTCTACATCAGGTGTTGGTGGTATCTCCGAACGGTCAGGGTTATCTGTTGGGATAAATACACCAGTTGTACGGTTCGACGGTTTTAGGTACAATGCAGCAACGCGCTGAACATCTTCAGGTGTCACTTTTTCCAAACGGTCGCGACGTACAAAGAATAGACGCCAATCCCCTTGTGCCATGTATTCGCTCAACACCAAGCCAACACGCTCAGAATTATTCAGTGTAAGCTCTACGCTTTTCAAGAGTGCAGCTCGTGCGCGCTCCACTTCTTCTTTCGTAACTTTCATTGTTGCGGCTGAATCGAGCACCGACAAAAAGATTTTTTGTGCGGAATCTAGTGACTGCTGAACACGAACTTCCGTTCCAAAGAAGATGTATCCCGGTTCGCGTAACTGAAAAGGAAAACCGAGCACACTGCTCGCTTTTTTCGTATCCACAAGTGCCTTATAGAGCCGCCCTGTACCGTCTTCGGACAAAATATGATTAAGAATTTCTAGAGCAGGAAAGTCGGAATGTGCACCAGCACAAATCTTGTACGCTGCTGCCACAATCTGAATATCACCCACACGCCGCAATGTTACATGGCGTTCCCCATCTTGGGTTGGGTCAAGTGTATAGGTTTTATGTAGAACACGAGTCGGTCGAGGAATCGGTCCAAAATACTTTGTAATCAGCTCTAATGCTCTCTTTTCATCGAACTTGCCAGCAAGAAGAAGAATCGCATTGTCGGGCTGGTAGTATGTTCGATAAAACGCTTGCAAGCGTTCAATTGGAACATTTTCTATATCCGCGCGGCAGCCAATTGTCGATTTACCGTAATTATGCCAGAGATACGAAGTCGCAGCAACGCGCTCAAGCAACACAGACAGTGGATTATTCTCACCTGCCTCAAATTCGTTGCGTACAACGGTCATCTCGCTTTCAAGATCCTTCTTCGCAATGAAGGAGTTCACCATGCGATCGGCTTCGAGGTCAAGTGCCCATTCAAGATTTTCATCCGTTGCTGCGAACGTCTCGAAATAATTTGTACGATCGTACCATGTTGTGCCGTTTGGTCGCGCTCCGTGCTTCGTTAACTCTTCAGGAATGTTAGGATGGCGCGGTGTTCCTTTAAACACTAGATGCTCGAGCAAATGTGCCATACCCGTTTCGCCATAGTTTTCATGCCGAGAACCTACCAAGTACGTGATATTGACGGTAATTGTCGGCTTCGACTGGTCGGGGAACAGCAAAATACGTAAGCCGTTCGGCAGCCGATACTCTGTGATGCCTTCTACACTCGTGTATCGCTCTGGCACGATGGGTGCTGTTGTTGCTGATGTTGCAGTCTGAACAACAGATGCTGATGCGTTCAGCTTTTTTGTACTTTTCTTTTGTGCATAGAGTGGCGTATACCACACCATAGCAAGCAAAGCAATTCCGTATAGCGCTGCAATAGAGCAGAAGATTGCCACTTGGCAGCGCAACGATAGTTTACAACACTGTTTCATACAATTCAGGCAAGAATCGACAGTTGAGAAAAACGGGATTGTGGGTAATAAGCCTTTTCAATCATGAAGCGATAGGGTCAGGAATTCAGTCAGGATAGGAATACAGCCTTCTCTACACTGCATACCCTGCATCACGAAGGATAGAGCGGATAGTTTCTTCGCCTTCAGGGGTATTCCAGCGCTCTTTGATGCGCTCAAGACACATAATACGATTTAGCACTGCCTCTTGCCGCTCCATCTCCTGCAGTGCCTCTACATAGGGAATATGTGAGAATGTTACCATGGAATACACAGGAATGAAGGCATGAGGATACAGCGTATGGCAATGCTGCTCTATTCTTTTGCGAAGCAGGAACATAGGGTCGGCAACACGTTCACTCATTTCCACAAAATTCTGCATTGCTAGGTGAGCAATAGCATCGGCATTCGGCTTACGTTGTGTATGATACTCGCGCAGCGCTTGCAGCCAATTATCGTGGTATTGTGCAAGCAGTTCAGAAAAGATGCGACAATCCTCAAAGCCAGCATTCATGCCTTGCCCATAAAATGGTACAATCGCATGAGCAGCATCACCAATGAGCATGACTCTATCTTGGTAAAACCACGGAGTACACCGAATCGTGATAAGCGTTGAGGTGGGATGCGCAATGAACTCTTCCACAAAATGAGGCATGTACTGCACAACATCAGGAAATGCTTGGCAGAAAAAGTTGTGTATAGATTCAGCTGAATGTAAATCTTCGAACGACGGCTCATCATCTCTTGTACTTTCAAATGGAAGAAAGAGGGTACAGGTAAACGAGCCATCGACATTAGGCAGAGCAATAAACATATACCGCCCGCGAGGCCAAATGTGAAGCGCATTCGGCTCAAGCACCCACGTACCATTGGGCGATGATGGGATTGTCAGCTCCTTGTAGCCATGCTCTAAGTAATGCTGCTCATAGTTAAATCGCCCATACTTTTGCATCACACCACGCACAACAGAATATGCTCCATCTGCTCCAATAACACAGTCGGCACTAACACTGTGCGTGCTGCCGTCCGCACGGGTAAACAAGGCACGAGCAGTTGCTACATCAACATCACAACAGCACTCCTCAAAATGCAGGTGCACATGCGGATGTTGCTCGGCAGCATTCAAGAGAAGCTGATTCAAAGCTGCACGAGAAACCGAATAGATTGCTTCGCCATCTTTCCCATATGGCTGAAACACCATCGAGCCATCAGTGTAGTGAATCATCCGCCCACGCATTGGTACACCAATCGTGTCAATCTGCGCTGATATCCCAGCTTCTTGCAGAGCACGCACACCACGATGCGATAACGCAAGGTTGATGGAACGTCCGCGTTCACCACCATATGTACGTACATCACGCCGACGGTCGAACACATGGACAGTATATCCACGATTCCCAAGCATAATAGCGCATAGCGAGCCAACAAGCCCACCCCCAACGATTGTAATTATGCGATGCGTTCTCATACCAATTACTGATACAGTGTATCACAGTCTGTTGAGTAGCAGACATTTTTAAAGGAATTAGCAAGAAAAATGTCTGTGCTGTGCACAGTCTTCGGTGCAATAGCACAGACATATTTCGCATCCCACAAGCCAACAACACGTGCTGTTCGGGCAGAACACTTACCACGAGTATCCTATATTCAATCGGAATACAGGCACTGTACCCTGAAAACTATCCAAACCAAGTGTTTTAACGCCGCGTTCCTCAAGATATTGCACGCCTGTCCATGAAACAACTGTATGCTGCCGAGTAGCGCCGTCAATAAGATGCGCCTTAAATCCTAGCCCTATGTCTATTGACAAGTCACCCCAGTTGAGCACCCATCCTCCCATTATCATCAGCGACAGCGGTGTAACAATTGTATCGCGTCGCTGTTGATTGACTGGCTTACTTGGATTCATAGGGTCTGGCATGTCATATACATAGTCCAGAGTATGAAAGCGGTGCAGATTAATACCAGAGGCTAGATAAAATCCTCGTAAGCCACGAGCGTTAGGGTAAAACCTGCCTTCCAAAGAGCCACCAAATCCGCTTTGCACGCGATAATTATCAATAGTTGTTGGTACTTCAATGTTCCCTCCTATCGCAAGGGACGGACTAAGAGCATACAGATACCCAAGATTTGCCATCCATATCATACGCACTGGCGCTGCGTATATCATATGCCGCACAGATGGCAGAATGTCTTCAACTTTACGCTCAACCACTTCCGACGTCCGCATCACCCTACCTGATGCATCAGTCATCGTGCGTTGCTCAGTGATGCGCTGTTCCTGGCTAGTGCTCTGCGCCAGAAGAGCTGCGCCCTCTACAAGCAGCAGCGTCATTACAAGCCTCAAGAGAATCCACGTGTTGCCCTGTGCTTTTTGCATGATGAACTCCTTACAAGCAAACCAAGTATGGAATTTACGGCTCTGCGTACATCGCCTCAATAATATCTGCATACTTCTTCTCGATGACGTGTCGCCGAACATTGAGCTTGGGAGTAATTTCGCCGTCTTCGACAGTAAATGCTTTATCTAGCAGGCGAAATTTGCGAACTTTTTCGTACTTCGCAAAATGTGCTTGTAGCTCATCGATATCCTGCTGAATTGCTCGCAGCAATGCGTCGCTTTCGAGTAATGAGCGTGTATCTGTATAGGACAAGCCATGCGATGCAGCGTATTCTTTTACATAGTCAAAGTCTGGCACGATAAGAGCTGTGCAGTACTCGCGCTTCTCGCCAATCAGCACAACTTGATCTATAAAGCGGCTTTGTGTGAGTGTATTTTCAATTGGCTGTGGAGCAATATTCTTGCCACCGCTCGATACAAAGATATTCTTTTTACGGTCAGTGATAACGAGGTTCCCGTCTTCGTTGATCATGCCAATATCTCCGGTGTGCAGCCACCCTTCTTCGTCAATGACTGCTTTGGTTGCTGCTTCGTCATGTAAATAGCCACGCATGATATTCGGCCCTTTGGCAAGAATTTCTCCATCCTCTGCAATCTTGATTTGTACATTGAACAGCGGCTTTCCGACAGTTCCAATTGCAGGTGCAGAGGCTCGCGTTACTGATAGTACAGGCGAGGCTTCTGTCAATCCATACCCTTCTAGAATTGTAATGCCAGCAGCAAAGAAGAATTCTGCAAGGTCTTTTGGCAAAGCGGCACCTCCAGAAATAAATGCACGCAGCCGACCACCTGTGCGCTCACGTATCTTTGCAAAGACTAGGCGGTCTGCCACAGCGTACTGCGCAGCAAGTAGTGGTGAAGGTCTTTTCCCCGCAAGCTTTTGGCGGATGTACTGCCGCCCAATTCCAATCGCCCAATGAAAGATGCGCTGCTTTGTCGGTGTATCCTTTTCAATTGCGCTGAGGATTCGCCCCTGAATTCGTTCAAAGAGTCGTGGCACAGCTGTCATGTACGTTGGTCGTACTTCCTTCATGTTCTCAGCAACGGTGTCGATAGAGACAGCAAAGGCAACCGTTGCATGGCACGCAAAGAGTGTGTAGTATCCTGTTGTGCGCTCGTAGGCATGGCACAATGGAAGGAATGAGAGAAGAAGGTCTTTTTCGGAAATATCAATAGCATCAGCAGAACCTTCAATGTTGCTCACAATATTTGTATTCGTCAGCATCACTCCCTTAGGATTGCCAGTTGTTCCGCTTGTGTAGATCAACGTAACAAGGTCGTCGGGCTGAGATGCTGCACACTCCTGAGCAAACCACGTACAGCGGTCGTCGGCAGACATCGATGCTGCACCAAACCGCACAACCTCAGCAAACTTCAGAACATTCGGCTCATCAGTTTCTACATCATCATTCATCACAATGATATGCTGCATTGAAGGAATCTCTGAGCGCACCTTCACGAGCTTGTTGAGCTGGAACTTGTTGGAAACAATTACAGCTTTTGCTTCACAATGGTTAAAAATATAGGATTCCTGTGCAGATGTCATTGTCGGGAATATGGGCACATCGATAGCTCCCATGCCGATAATTGCAAAGTCTGCAATAACCCACTCTATGCGATTTTCCGACACAATACCAACTCTGTCCCCTCGCTGGATACCAAGCATTTTGAGTCCAGCGGCAAAATTCTCTGTTAGTTCACGAAGTTCATCGTATGTCATACCAACATACTCCTTGCCCACTTTCCGCATATACACGTATTTTCTAGCATCACCACGTTGTGGAGAGGTATTACGAGCACTATAGTAGTCTGTAACCTGTACAAACATCTGAGGGATTGTTACAAAACGCTGGCGCATAACACACAAACAGAATTGAGGTAAAAAATTGAGGACACACAACCATGCCACCGGGACTAGATCGAGGAGCAATGCTGGTCTCGTTCTATAATGTCGAACAGTTCTAAGAGCCGTTCTAGCTCATCTGCTGAGTAAAACTCAATCTCTATGCTACCACTGCCTGTACCCGACCGCATTTTAATACGCACTTGTGTTGCGAGAATATGTCGAAGCTTAGATTCTATCTGCTCCACGTGAGGATCTTTAGTTCCAAACTCTGTAGCATGTATCTTCTGTTGCTCTCTCGGCGTATCACTGACGCTTGCGCGCTCAGCAGGGAGGAATTCTTCCCTGAGATCATCAGGGATAGTAAATCCTTCGGTACTTACAGCAGGCAGCGGAAGCCCTCGCACAGGCGTACTAATTCTAGTTATCGATTCTGGGGGCTGCTGCTGACCCTCAATCCCCCCTCGTAAGTTCTTGATCTGAACAGCATTACGAGAAGCTTTTTCGGCAAGAGCATCCTCAACACGCATACCCGATTCAATCTTCTTGACAATCTCTTCAGTGCGGCGTACTGATAACTCATGAGCACGAACATACTCGAACACGCGCAGCTGTTTTTCTTCATCGCTAATAGCAAGTAGCGCGCGTGCATGCCCCATAGATAGAGTCTTAGCACGCAATGACTCCTGAATCGGTACAGGAAGACGCAGTAAACGAAGGAAATTTGTGATTGTCGTTCGGTCTTTTCCAACTTTTCGCGACACTTCTTCTTGCGTTAGGTGGCACTCCTCCATAAGCCGCTTATAGCCAAGCGCAACTTCTATTGGATTCAGATTTTCCCGCTGAACATTCTCAATCAGTGCTAACTCAAGCATGTCGGCATCGGTCTCTACATCAAGGATATACGCAGGAATCATGTCGAGACCAACTTCGAGCGATGCCCGCACACGTCGCTCTCCAGCGATAATTTCGTATCCACCGTCCATACGGCGCACCGTTATTGGCTGAATGACCCCTTTTTCCCGAATAGATTTCTTTAAATCTTCGAGTGCCTCACGGTCAAAGTCTTGGCGCGGCTGCATTGGATTTGGGCGCACAAGCTTCACATCAATCATAGCAATAATGCCGACCGACGTACCATCGTCGTATTTTGGAGTGTCTGGTGGCTCAATACTAAAGCTTGACGGCAGCAAGGCGTCCAATCCTTTACCAAGAGAAACTGCTCGTTTTGCCATAATTTATACGGTGCGGTGCGTCAAGAAGTGAATAAATATAGTGGGGAAGAGCACAGTTTCCTATATTCTGAGATTATGCGGGTTGCAGACGGTGCATTGTAAAGCAATCGTTTATTGTGGGGGTCCCTGCATTGCAGAAGCTACTGCTGAAACTGCGGCTCCAGCAGCCTCAACAACGGCACTCGGCTCAACCGAAGCACCGTTTTTGCCTGCCATGCGCATCTTGTCTCGCTCGAGTATCTCCTGTGCTAGATCTAAGTAGTGTTTTGCACCAATTGACAGCGCGTCGTAGAGAATAACTGGCTTTCCATGACTTGGTGCTTCAGCAAGGCGCACATTCCGACCAATAATAGTTTTGCAGACTTTTTCGCCTAGATGCCGAGTAACTTCCTGTACAACTTGATTCGAAAGGCGGAGGCGATTGTCGTACATTGTAAGAAGAACGCCCTCTATTTCTAGGCGTGGGTTTAGGTGCTTCCGCACGATAGATATCGTATTGAGAAGCTGTCCTAGCCCCTCCAGTGCATAGTATTCGCACTGTACCGGTACAAGAATTGAGTCTGCCGCTGTGAGAGCATTCAGTGTTAGCAATCCTAGCGACGGTGGGCAGTCAATGAGGATGAATTTATAGCTATCGCGAACCGCTTTAATACGTTCAGCTAGCAAGCGTTCTCGATTTTTGACATCCACAATTTCAATTTCTGCTCCAACGAGATTAATGTGGGAAGGCAGCACATCGAGATGTGGCATCTCTGAATGCACAATTGCTTCATGTACGGGCGTTGTCCCAACAAGCACCTCGTACACTGTACGCTCTAGCTCACGCGTCTTAATCCCTAAACCGTTTGAAGCGTTCGCTTGCGGATCAATATCTATGAGCAATGTTGATTGCTCCGCTGCTGCAAAGGATGCAGAGAGGTTGACGGCTGTTGTTGTTTTGCCAACACCGCCTTTTTGATTTGCAATGGCAATAACTCGTGCCATATGATGCTCACGAAAAATGAACGATAGATAGCCTAGTACTTACTCATCAGACAACCGTTCCTTGCTTGGTATGCAAGGCTTGAGGTCATAGCAATATCCCGACCCGAAGCATATAAAACAACAATGCCGTTAGTGTCAAGGAATGAGCAATTTTGCCGGAGCGAATGTACTCTGAGATTCTCGACACAGGCACAAGCTCCACAGCAATATCTTCGAACTCATCAGGCTGCGGACTATATTCTAGCCGACAATCTTGCCAAAGGTATGAGTAGCAGCGATTATTCATAAATGCAGGATTAGGCTCATTTACACCAACAAGAAGGGCTTCGTGAGGAGCTCCGTACCCTGTCTCTTCTTTGCATTCTCGCATTGCTGCACCGCACGGATTTTCGCCCTCCTCAACAAGCCCACCTGGCACTTCAAGCGTGATACTGTCTGTGCCATGCCGATATTGCTGAATCATCACAATCTCGTTGTTGCGCGTTAGTGGTATGATGTTCACCCATTCGGCTGATTCTAGCACAGTAAACGTACCAATGTGCCCATGCGTGGGATGTCTACGTTGCACCGCGTGCGCCGTGAAAATTTTTAGGTCGGCGATTGGTGTCTTGTTCAGCGTTTCCCAACGAGCGACCATAGGCAGACAGTAGATAGAGTTGGGGTTATCAATTTTTGCACCCTACCCATACTTAGGGCAATACCAAACTGAAAGTTACAACGAAGAAGGTTTCTGAACAAATCAAAAATATCCCCAGAATTTGCCAGGTTTTCCACAGTTGTCAGTTATTCTGTAGTACATAATCCTAACCACAGCCCCTGTGACTTAATTTCTTAGAACCTCGGAGAATTTTTGTATTTTGCTTTACATTGACATAGCATTTGCTGGAACGCCGTCTTCAATGGCTCGGTCATACACATTATCAACAGGATTTTCATGAATATTGTTGTTCTGATGGGCGGCATCTCTGCTGAGCGAAATGTCTCATTTGCAAGCGGAAAAGCTATTGCTCAAGCACTTACAACAGCAGGGCATACTGTTGTCGCTCTCGATCCTGCTCAAGGTGCATCGGGAATTCTGGATGTATCTACTCTTCAGCCCTTTGCCTCTCAAGAGCTTACACTATCAGACCTTCAAGCATTTTCGCCGAGCAATCTGCTCGACTGCGTTCAGTCGGAGCATATTCGCTCTGCAGACATAGTGTTTCTGGCGCTGCATGGAAAGTACGGCGAAGATGGATACATACAGGCAATGCTCGATATTCAAGGCAAGCGCTACACAGGCAGCAAAATGCTTGCTAGCGCTCTTGCTATGAGCAAGTCTGCTTCTAAACGCATCTTTCACAGTGTTAATATTCCAACCCCCACATTTTTAACAGTACAAGCTTCTGCACTGTGCACGCCAGAAGCAAAGGATGAAATTGCAGAGGAACTGCGAGCGACTCTCGGTGAACGCCTTGTTATCAAGCCTGACACAGAAGGTTCGACTGTAGGCATTTCGCTGATTTATGATGGCAATCTTGACGATATACAGCACGGGCTCGAAGAAGCTGCTCACTGGAGCGATACAGTCGTAGTTGAGCAACTCATCGATGGGCGCGAACTTACCGTCGCTGTACTTGGCGAAGAAACCTTACCCATTATTGAGATTCAAACTGATACAGGCTTCTACGATTATTCCCACAAATACACGAAAGGACGCACAGAATATATCTGTCCAGCCGATATACCGTCCGACGTTGAGGACTTTGTCCAGCAACTTGCTCTTGCAGCACACGAAGCACTGGGCTGTACAGCATACAGTCGTGTCGATTTTCGCCTCAACGATGACCTGCAAGCATTCTGTCTGGAAGTCAATACCCTTCCCGGCATGACAGAAACAAGTCTTGTCCCAAAAGCTGCCGCTGCTGCAGGTATAGATTTTAGCACCTTGTGTGAAACTATCCTCCGCCTCTCCTAGAGTTTTGGAAGCTATAGCTCCCTTGTGCGTACATTATGCGTCGCTGCTGTACACAATCCCCGCCTATCATCCTCGTTATGCTATGCCTATATACTGCTTGGATTACAGCCTATTCTCCCTGTGGAGTGTGTCAGGAATTTCAGCGTCTTGCAGTACATCCTCACGCACCCCAAAGTACTATCACTGCAATTCTACATGACACACGAGGATTCTTGTGGTTTGCTGACGAACAAGGCTTGCATCGCTACGATGGGCGTTCATTTGTATGGTATCGCATCAATTCCGACAGAACAAGCACAGACAACACTCTCGTAGCACTATGCCAAGATTCTTCGGGAACGCTGTGGCTAGCAAACACACATTCTCTATATCGCTTCGACCGCCGCCAAGAACAGATTCTGCTTCACTCCTACACGTCTTCATCATCAAGCCGCATTATTACCATCATTGCCGACAGTGCAGGTTCAGTTTGGGTCATTCGTGAGAACGCCATTGAGCACATTGCATCGGGCAAGCGTTTCCCACATTCCCACAGCCATATCACAGCAGCGATAATGAGTATGCATCGAATGATATGGCTTGGCACAGATAGTGGGGTTGAAGTCTTCAATCCTCAAAATGGTCAAATCACGGCACATACCCTACCACCTGCAACACGCGCTTCTCGTCCGCGAAATACTCAACCACGTGAGGAAGTTCGTGCCCTTGTTGAACTCACAGACGCTGCAACGATTCTTGTGGGAACGCGCTCTGGCATGCTTGTGAGCATCAAGTATCACCAGAAGCCCAAGCTTGTTTTGCATGGTAAACATCTTATTCTTGGATTGCATTGTGAGCGTTCGGGTCAGATTTGGTGCGCTACCGCAGGCGGCGGTTTGCTCTCGCTCCACACTAGTGAGCTACACGCCCCACAACCACGCTTTCATAGCGTCGGAAGCGGACGATTTTTCACAAGTATCGCCGAAGATCGACAAGGTATCCTCTGGCTAGGCTCAACAGATGGCTCTATCTATAAGCTCGACCGCTCTGTACGAAAGTTTCTCCCTTTCAAACCTGATATCTCCAAAATTTTGGGCAAGAATGCCACGTTTCTGACACTTGCTCTTTGGGAAGACTCGCGACGTAACATCTGGCTTGGCACCGAACATGGGCTACTGCGCTACACGCCGCACACAGGTGCATGGAAGCTGTTTCAGCACACAAAGCATGATAAGACCTCGCTCTCCAGCAACACCGTATCCTGCATCTATGAAGACCGCTTTGGTACATTGTGGATTGGTACAACAGCCGGCGGGCTACATTCTTTCAATCCTGCAACTGAAAAGTTTCATGCATTCCGGCATAACCCCAAAGATTCCACAAGCATTAGCAGCGACAACATTTCGTGCATCTATGAAGACCGACGCGGGCGACTGTGGATTGGAACATGGATTAACGGCCTAAACCTGTTTGATCGAGCAACGCAAACATGCACACACTACCGCTCTACCCCAGAAAATATTTCGACACTGAGTAGCAACAGCATTAGTATTATTGCTGAAGACTGTGTTGTTGGCGACGGAACATTATGGGTAGGAACATACGAAGACGGGCTCAATGCCTTTCACCCTACTATTCAAGCATTTACGCGCCATCACCACAATCCCAGTAATCCACGAACTCTTAGCAGTAACGCTGTATCGGGAATATGCGAGCTTCCCGACGGAACGCTCTGGATTACAACCGATGTCGGCCTAGACAAGTTCGACCGTCGTACGCAGACATTCACGCGCTATACTGTAGAACATGGATTACCCCGTGAACCTATATCGGCTGTTGTAGGGGATAGTCAGGGGAATTTGTGGATCATGGGAGCGACAACTATTACGAAATTCACACCCCGCACCGAACAAGCACATACCTACGACATTAGCGACGGTTTGGGAACAATTCTGCCGAACAACGAACTTGAACCTGAGCAGTTTAGCTCGCGCGCATACTGTCGAGGACGTGATGGCAGTATATACTTTGGTATAAGCGGCGGCTTTGTTCGATTTCATCCTGATTCTGTGCGCGATAATCCCCATGTTCCCCCTATTGTTCTCACAGCACTGAAAAAATTCAACGTACCAGTCGCGCTGCCTATTTCTATTACCGAAACCGATGTCGTCGAGCTTTCTTATACCGATACGTTCATCTCGCTTGAATTCGCTGCACTTACCTTCTCCGCCCCCGAAAAAAATCGTTATCGGTACAAACTCGAAGGATTCGATACAACATGGATTGACGCTGGAACGAGAAACGAAGCTGTATACACAAATCTCAGTGGTGGAGAATACACATTCCGCGTTATTGCTTGCAATAACGATGGTGTCTGGAACACAGCAGGCTGCACACTAACAATCATTGTGCATCCACCATTTTGGCAGACACGTTGGTTCTACGCTCTTAGTATTGTCCTTGTTGTCAGCGGAGCATGGGGAGGATTTCGCTGGCGCGTGCGACGCCTTCGCGCTCGCAACGAGGAACTACAGCGCCTCGTTGATGAGCGAACAAAACAGCTACGCACATCACTACACGATTTGGAAGAACAAAAGCACCGTACCGAAGAGCACGCACGCGAAGTTGAGCGACTTAATGCCGTACTCAATGCTCATAATGCCGACCTCGCCGAACAAACCCGCAAAGCCCAACTAGAGATGCTGCGTTATCAACTGAACCCACACTTCTTGTTCAATGCTCTTATTTCAATCAGTGACCTTGTTCAGGAAGATAGCAACCTCGCTGTTAAGATGCTCCATACTCTGATGGAGTACCTACGCTATGCTCTCCAGCCTTCTGGCCTCCCGATTGTTCCCCTTGCAGAAGAGATACACGCTGTCCAGAGCTACCTCGCTATTGAGAAAATACGCTTCGAAGACCGCTTGATCGTTACGATTGACATACAGCCAGAAGCACACAATTTCTACGTTCCCAGCTTTATGCTCCAGCCTCTCGTAGAAAATGCAATCAAGTACGGTATGCGCACAAGCCCTATGCCACTCAAGATTGACATCCATGCCTCTCTTTGTATGCAGAGTACAGGAGAAGAGGCCCTTGTGTTGGAAGTACGAAACTCTGGCTCGCTGCATATTCCTGAGCACACTAACAAGCCTGCTGGCACAGGAACAGGACTACGCAATATTCGTGAGCGCCTTGACGTCTTGTTTCCTTGCAAGCACACAATGTCCCTGACTGAACACGATGGATACGTACAGGTTCATGTCATCCTTGAAGGACAGCCACACATGACTGCTATATATCATCGGGAGCGGTAGGGGGAACGTATTGCTTGTGTTGCTATAGTAAATGTTAATGGGCTACGTACACCTGCAAGAAGCTTCTGACGACCAATGTAGCCTATCATCGCAGCGTTGTCTGTACAGTACTGTATAGAGGGGATGAATACGCTCCATCCTTTGTCCTGTGCAGCATCACACAAGCGCTCGCGCAGGCGCGAATTCGCAGCAACTCCGCCAGCAACGACCAGAGTACTCACAGCATAATGTTGTGCTGCCCGCACCGTTTTGTGCACAAGCACATCAACAATTGCCTCCTGCGATGCAGCGCATATATCACGAAGTTGTTGGTCATCTATCTGTCCTCCCGACACATGACACTGCAGATAGGTTCGCACAGCAGTTTTTAGGCCGCTAAAGCTCCAGTCAAAATTATCGTCGTGCATCATACCGCGCGGAAACGAGATTGCTGAAGGGTTACCTTCGCGCGCTAAGCGGTCAATCTTTGCTCCTCCCGGATAACCCAATCCAAGCAGTTTAGCAATCTTATCAAAAGCTTCGCCAGCAGCATCATCGCGTGTTGAACCAAGTAGTTGATACTCTTCGAACGAACGAACAAGAAAAAGCGCTGTATGCCCACCACTGACAACAAGCACAATAAAAGGAAACGACAGAGTAGTATGCTCAATGCAGGCTGAGTATATATGCCCTTCAATGTGATTGACGGCAATAATTGGCACGTTGTACCGCAGTGCTAGCCCTTTAGCAAAGCTTGTTCCGATAACAAGCGACCCAGCAAGTCCCGGCGACTGTGTTACAGCAATGGCATGTACATCATGCATACACACATGTGCTTCCGACAAGGCATCGCGAACAATGCTTGAAATGTAGCGTACATGTGCTCTTGAGGCAAGTTCAGGCACGACGCCTCCAAATTGTGTGTGGAATCGCTGCGACGAAACAATATTGCTTCGTAGCTCGCACCCAACAAGCACTGCCGCTGACGTCTCATCACACGACGTTTCTATAGCAAGTAGTGTACTGTTCTCTGTAAATGCACTCACAATACCACATCCTGCACTGCATGTTAGACTTATCCAATCCAATGGTCATCATGCTGGTGAAACAGCGCGTATAGCTTCTGCACTATATCACTTGGCAGCGCACCTTTGTTGACAGCTTCTATGTTGCG
>JANWZB010000003.1 GCA_025055035.1 Candidatus Kapaibacterium sp. | reverse complement strand
GGATTTGTGCACGATATACTGCCTCATCAAGCTGTGTTGTGAAGTGCAAGCGCTTCTCGCGGATATTACGCTGAAACAGATATTCAAGTCCGGGCTCGTAAATTGGTATATCGCCAGAGCGTAGACGTTCTACTTTGTTTGCATCTATATCAACGCATATCACAGTATTACCCGTTTCGGCGAAGCATGTGCCTGTTACAAGTCCTACATAGCCTGTACCAATAATGCCAAGAGTGTATGCCATAGGGATATCGCAAGAAATGTATAAATTTTACAGTAGTGCAGAGCAGTATTCCATATAGTCGGCAGTGGTACGCGCCTTGTCGCGTCCGAGGAGCTTTGCCACAACGTGGATGGAGGCATCAATACCCGCGCTAATGCCACCAGCAGTAATAATCTTTCCTGATTCTACAAAGCGAGTGTCTTGCCACTCGCCATTGTACCACAGTGTTGTGGGAAAAAGTTCTTGCAGGTCAGCAAGAGCTTCATGGTGGGATGTTGCGGCAATGCCATCCAGCAATCCTGCCGCAGCAAGAATACGTGCACCTGTACACACAGACATGATAAATTCTGCACGCTCAGCGTGTGTTGTAATCCATTCAAGAATAGCGGAGCTTTTGCGAGCGTTCTTTGAACCAATACCTCCGGGAACAATGATAATGTCTGGTGCTGGTGCGTTATGAATAGAGTAATCTGGAAGTACTTTAAGCCCATTGCGTGCTGTGATAATACGCGTTTCCTCTGCACAAGTATAGACTAAAAATGGCTTGTATGCTTGGAGTTCGCTGGTTACGGAAAACACTTCGAAAGGACCGGCAAAATCGAGCACTTCAACGTCATCGAAAAGGAGAATAGCGACAATGCGGCGCTGTATATCGCGTGGTTGCATGCTTCTGGGGAATGTAAGACAAAACGAGTGTAAAAATAACGAAATTTACAGAGATAGCCGTGCAAAAAGCCAGCCGCTAGGATTTTAAGAAAACGGCTGGCTTTGCGCGTGTGAAGCTTAGAAACATGTATTCTAGCAATCAATATGTTGCTGCATGCGGCGCAGTGCTTGCCTCATAACGTTGATACCTTCATCAACTTGCTCAGTAGTCAAGTTGAGGGGTGGACGAAAGCGGATAGACTGAATACCACAAGCAAGAATGATAACCTTATGGTCGTAACACAGACGACGGAATTCATCACGCTGGGCTGGGCTAGGAAGATCGAATGCAGCAAACAAACCACGTCCGCGCGGATTGCTGATCAGTGATGGAAATTCTTGCGCTAGTGTGGTAATCTGGGAAACTAAATACTGACCAACTGTCCTAGCATTCTGCAACATATTTTCTTCGTGAATGATGTGCAAATATCGAGCAGCTCGCACCATATCGACGAGATTGCCTCCCCACGTAGAGTTGATGCGCCCAGGAACGTGAAAAACATTATCGGGGACTTCGTCTAATCTCTTACTGGCAAGGACACCACAGACTTGCATTTTTTTCCCAAACGTCATCAGATCTGGTTGCACACCTAACTGTTCGTGTGCCCACCATGTTCCTGTAATGCCAACACCTGTTTGCACTTCGTCGAAAATTAGCAGCGCGTCGTTTTCATCGCAAAGCTGACGAAGTGTTTGCAGAAACTCGGGACGAAAATGATTATCACCACCTTCACCCTGAATCGGTTCAATGATAATCGCAGCGATCTCATCTTTCATTTCGAAGAATGCTTGCTTCATCTCTTCAAGAGCCTGTTTCTCCAGAGCTATAGTGTGCTCTAGATTTTCTGGTGTGAGCGGAAAACGCATAGCAGGATTGATAATACGAGGCCAATCCTGAAACTTTGGAAAGTAACGCACTTTCTTTTCATCGGTATTCGTGAGCGACATAGTGTAACCTGACCGACCATGAAATGCTTGGCGGAAGTGCATAACGCGGTGACCGCGCTCATACCGGTAGCCTTTGCTGAAGTTCTTTTGCACTTTCCAATCGAATGCTGCTTTCATAGCATTTTCGTTTGCCAGAGCACCACCTTCAACGTAGAAGCTATACGCAAAGTGCTTAGGTACGGCGAGCTTAAAAAATGTATCAACAAACGCTGCCATTTCTTCGGTGTACAGATCGGAGTTGGAAGGCTTATTCAGCGCTACCATGCCAAGATAGTAGATAAACTCTGGATCAGAAAGTTTTGGGTGATTCATGCCAATAGGCATAGAGGCAAAGCATGTGAATAAATCCAGAAAACGCTCACCCGTAGCAGCGTCTATCATATACGAGCCTTTGCTGCCATGTAAATCGAGCACCATATCGAAACCGTCTGCAAGCATATGCTGGCGAAGCGTAGAGTGAACATGCTGTGCAGGAATGTTTGTTGGTAAAAACAATGAGTGGTGCATCTTTTTCGCATGTGTGCCGTTCCCATTGCTCATAGGGGTGGCGACGGAAGCAGATGGTGTTGCCATAGCTGTTCTCCAGTGAAACTAGTTGTCAAGATTATAGTGAACTTGTTGGTTGTATGTAACGATTGTCGAAAAATTTTCCGTTATCGTAAGCAGGCCGTGTACAGGTTTATGCTATGCAGCGCTCCTGTGGACGTGCTGTCGAGAAAGCAGAAAGGACGGGATGTGTCTATGGTGTGCACAAACCAAACTAGCTCAGCAGTTGAAAGATAGCAAGAGGAACCTTGTTAATTTGGAGGTTTAAGAGGCAAGAATCACAGTAGGACTTATGCAGCTTGCAAGAGAAATAATGCGCAGAAAATACGAGCGTACACGCTGGCTGCTGAGGAATGAGCCTCCCCGGATAGTTCCCTTCATAGGGTGCGAGCCAAGAGAAGAAGATGTTAGTGTACGCAGCCTCATTGTATCAAACTTTGGTGCAAAGTGGCAAGAGCAATACGTAGTGGTTGTACTCCGCAAATATAAACATTGTAACAATGATTTCCAATTCTTGCAAGATTGTTAGAAATGCCTAATGGCAGTACGCAATTTTTTCATTTTCTTCAACGAAAGCGCTAGATTTGCAGATGATGATTGTAATTTCATGGTATGCAAAAATACCACGGAACTTTCTCACAAGCTTGAGTCTAAGAGCATGTATGTGTGGTCGCTACACAATGTTTGCAAAGCCATCCGACGTGCAGCAGCGATTTCGTGCGACGATGTCAGCTGAGGTAGAAAGAAAACTTTCTACGCCACGCTATAATATTGCACCTACACAGGAAGTGCCAATTATTACGTCTAGAGAGTATGGTCGTACTGTCGAAATAGCGCGGTGGGGTCTTATTCCATCATGGTCTCGTGATGCATCTCTTGCTTATAAGCTTATTAATGCACGCGCAGAAACACTGCACGAAAAGCCGTCGTTCAAGGATGCCTTCCGCAAACGCCGTTGTTTGGTTGTAGCTAATGGCTTCTATGAATGGAAGAATCTATCTGATCATACTAGTACATTGTTATCACATCCACCACCAAAAAAACAGCCAATATATGTGCAATTAAAGGGTGGTGGTCTCTTTGGTATGGCAGGATTGTGGGAAGAGTGGAACAACCCTGCAACAGGCGATGTAGTAACAACATGTACCATCATCACAACTCAGCCAAATGAGCTCATTGCTACGGTTCATCATCGCATGGCTGTTGTACTAACCCCAGAAGGCGAAGATGTATGGCTTCATCAGCATGAATCTCTCGAGAGCTTGAGAAATTTACTGAAACCATTACCGTCTGAAGTATTCGAGATGTACCCTGTGTCAACACGTGTGAATGCAATCAATGCTGATGATGCTTCCATGATAGAACCCATCGCATTGAGCGAACTTGCAGCATCGGCAGCGTGTGCTAGTAGCAAGCAAAGATCATTATTTAGTTGAATCTTGCGCATGTGATGCTGTCAGTGACGAGAAATGACCATGTTTCAGGCAATCCACCCTTTCACATATTCACTCACTGTATCATGTTGCACGTTATGACAATTGAAGCTATTCAGAATGTACTTGTTGTTGGTGCGGGCACTATGGGCAATGGCATAGCGCACACGTTTGCACAGTATGGATTTCGAACAACAATTGTAGATGTGAACACGGAGATTCTTGAACGTGCTATTTCAACGATTGCAGCCAATCTTGACCGTCAGGTGAAAAAAGGTGTTGTGAAAGAAGACGAGAAGAATGCAACGCTAGCACGTATTAGCATTTCGACGTGTCTTGAAGAGGTGTGTAGTACGGCACATTTTGTAGTCGAAGCTGCAATAGAAAGCATGCAGCTCAAACAACAGTTGTTTCGTACTATAGATGAGCACTGCCCGCCAGAAGTCATCCTTGCCACAAACACCTCATCAATTTCCATCACAGAAATAGCTACTAGCACAGCGCGTCCCGATAAAGTTATTGGAATGCACTTTTTTAATCCTGTACCAGTGATGAAATTGTGTGAGATTATTCGTGGTCTTGCAACGACTGATGAGGTATATACGATAACGCGAGAACTTGCACTGAGGCTTGGCAAGACTCCCGTAGAAGTGCAGGACTATCCCGGTTTTATATCGAATCGCATTCTCATGCCAATGATTAATGAAGCAGTGTACTGCGTCATGGAAAATGTGGCAAGTGTGGAAGATATTGATACAGTGATGAAACTGGGTATGAATCATCCTATGGGACCCCTTACATTGGCTGACTTTATTGGTTTGGACACCTGCTTGGCAATCATGAACGTTTTACACGAAGGGCTTGGAGACCCAAAGTATCGTCCATGTCCTCTGCTCAAAAAGATGGTGGCAGCTGGGTACTTAGGAAGAAAATCAGGGCGGGGGTTCTATAGCTACACATAAGCACAGCAGGCTATGCGGAGCATAAGATGAAGTGTCAAGAAGACGATGCCCCGCATAGTGTGCTTGGATAGAAAGGCTTAGATAGTGATAGATGTCCCAATATCAAGGAGTGTTAATGTCTTTCCTGCCTTGCTGAAGGCAGTTTTTGCTTCGTCGTGATGAATTTTGATAAAGCCGAATGTATCGTAGTGTACGCCAATAATGGTGTTGCACTTGATAAACTCAGCGGCAGTAATAGCATCGTCGATGCCCATAGTGAAGTTGTTACCGATAGGTAGCAGTGCTATGCGTAGGTTATATCGGTCGCCGATGAGCTTCATATCGAGTGTGAGAGCAGTATCACCTGAGTAGTAGAATGCGCCTTCACTTGTTTGCACAACAAAGCCCATAGGATTACCGCCATAGCTACCGTCGGGCAGGCTACTGGAATGGTGAGCAACAGTGCATTGTACTGTGCCAAAGTCGAATGTCCATTTCCCTCCTGTGTTCATCGGGTGGACTTTTTCAATTCCATGCTTATTAAGCCAGCCCATAATTTCCCACGCACATATTGCTGTTGCACCAGAGCGCTGAAGAATACTGACAGCATCGTGAATATGGTCAGAGTGCCCATGAGAAATCAGAACATAGTCAGGAGTAATGGTGTTGATGTCGATGTGTTGCGCAAGCTCATTAGGTGTAATGAATGGGTCAAAAAGAAGACGCTTTCCTGCTGTTTCGACTTGAAAGCAGGCGTGCCCGTAGTAGGTGATGGTCATAGAGTGTGTCTCCTCAATGGCAGTGAACGAAAATATGCTGCGGAAAGTAAACTACAAGAGCAAATCTAGTGTTTTTCAAGGAAACTTGCTATACCGCGTTGAAAATCTTCCGTTGTGCGGGCAATAGCGTTCATCGAGCAAGCATAATCTAATGCTGCATGCAACGACATACCAGAGAGGTTACCAAGAATTTCTTTTGTAAGCGCCATTGCTGAAGAGCTGTTAGCAGTAAGCATCTGAGCAGTATTCATGACAGTGGTATCAAGTGCTGCATCATCGGCGACATACGTTACAAAACCTAGTCGGTGTGCTTCATCAGCACTTACATTTTCTGCGGTGAGTAGCAAGCGTTGAGCGTGTGTTCCGCCAATGCGTCGTACTAAATACACAGAAACAATAGCAGGAATGAAGCCAATTTTTACCTCCGAGTAACCAAAGAGAGCCTTCTCGCGCGATGCAACAACAATATCGCACACAGATGCAATGCCGCAGCCTCCTGCTATTGCAGCTCCTTGCACACGAGCAATAACAGGCTTCGGGCAGGTGTAAATTGCTGATAGCATATCGTGGAACCGTCGTGAATCTGCTTTGTTTTGCATAACAGAGTTTCGCGAGATTTCTTGTAAGTATGCCAAATCCATACCCGCACAAAATGCCTTGCCATTGGCTGCAAGAATAATAACTTTGATGCTATCATCGTGCGCAAGTGCCGTAAAAGCATGAGTAATTTCACTAATCAGTGTAGGATTGAGTGCGTTGCGCTTGTCAGGTCGGTTGAGTGTAAGTATTGCGACAGAAGGATAGGAGGAACGGTCAAGAAGAAGTGTCGAATAGATCATAAGCAATCTGAGAATTACCTAGTGAGAAAGTAACGAAACAATCATACGAAGTGATATCTAGCTCGTGTGATTAGTCAAAGATATAGCGATATCCTTGCTGAGCATATCCTGCAAAGCCATCTGCTGGGTGCTGTTGCCAGTTATCCGAATAGTGAATGAAATACATTTTCTTTTTGACGTCTGCTGGGAGCGTCTGTAGTTCGCTGAGCGGTGTGTGGACGGCGCCAGAGAAGAATTGAACATCATGAAACATCACCTCAGAAATTGGAGCGTAGTGATTAAGAAGGTCAATATCCATGCGGGTGTCGGCAGAAATAAAAACCCGGTGGTTAATGTACACACCGTATGAGATAAAGGAATCCTGCCATGTTATGGCTTGCTCTGGAATATGCTTTGTGCGAAACATTTCAATATGAATATCCCCGACTTGTACTTCAAAGGTTTCTCGGTCATGTCCACCTTTCCATTGCGGACGAATAGGGTCGAAGTAGTCATAAAAAGAGAGCTTTTTGCCATTTTCATCTTGTTCATTCCATTCTAGCCCACCACGCAGCGTCATGTCCCATAGAATACGCTCATACTCTTCCGTGATAATCATTTTAAGCTTTGGTTTTCCCATAATGCGTCGGGCAATATAGCGATTGGCTAATGCTAAAGATTCAATTCCACCAACGTGGTCTGCATGGCTATGTGTTGGCAAGATAACTTCTATGCCCGACATTTCAAGCCCTGCAAGGGTATGTAGTGCTATTGGTCCAGTCATACCAAAGTCCACAACGACGTGTGTATCACCCTGCACGATGATAAAGTTTGTTTGGTACAATGTTTTGGCAAATGCAGAACCGACACCAAGAAAAAAAATTTCCAATGTACCATCATTTTTTAGGCTAAATTTGCCATTTGCAGGAACAATCCGCATAGATATTTACTCTAGCAACCTAGGAAAGAGAAATTTTCAAAATGAAACGGTATTACACAGTCTAAAAACGAACCGCCAATCTACGATAAATGTGCTAATCTACAAAATGCTACGTTCTAGGTATAGTTTCTCATGGAACAGCTTGAAAATACGACTATTGACCGTCGAATGCTTACTAAGACACTACACAATTTTGCAATACTCTTAGAGCTTTCAGGCGCTAATCCGTTCAAAGTTCGTGCCATTATTCATGCTGCGGAGACTATAGAACACCTTGACGGAGAAACTGTACGGCTTGCTGATATAATACAATTAGCAGGCATTGGCAAAGGCATACGAACTCTTGTTGAAGAGTTTGCTTGCACAGGATCTTTTGCAGAGTATCGTAGCATACTACAGCATGTTCCTGAATCACTCTTGGAAGTAACACAGCTGCGAGGCTTAGGTGCAAAAAAAGTACGCCTACTTTGGAAAGAACTTGGCGTAGAGTCAATAAATGATCTAGAAAAAGCTGCAAAAGCTGGAAAGATAGCCACACTCAAAGGTTTCGGTGCAAAAACACAGGCGAATATTCTGCAAGCAATAGCAGAGTATCGCGAGGCATGCACTCGTTTCCATGTGCATACAGCTACGTACGAGGCAGAACGCCTGTCCGAGAAGTTTCGTCGGTGCCATAGCGTCCGCTCTGCGGAAATTGTCGGCGAACTTCGTCAAGGTGAAGAGACAGTTTCACAAATTGTGATATTGCTTGCTACTCAGCATTTCGAACAGATTGTGGAATGTTGTGCTCATGATGAAGAGTGTAGTAGCGGGCACTGGGACGGGGTAACACTTCTGATGACAAGTACTAGGGGAATCCCTACAAGAGTGCAATGTGTGGCACCAGAGAGTTTTATTATCGAGCTACACAGGTATTCTTCATCGCTAAAGTTTCATACAGAGCTCTTGAACAAGCTAGCAAACGCAATTTCTACATCTGTATCCTTATCGAGTGAAGAGGAGCTGTATCATTGTGCTGGTATTCCTTATGTTCCACCAGAGCTGCGCTATGATCCATCTGTTTTGACGGACAATACTCTTCTACAACGTTTGCCGAGTCTTGTCAGTATGAAGGACATTCGTGGTGCAGTACATGTACACACAACATGGAGCGATGGCAGGCATTCGATACGGCAGATGGCAGAGCGTGCTCGAGCGTTAGGATATGAGTACATAGCTATTTGCGATCACAGCAGATCAGCATCATATGCCAACGGACTAAGCGAGGAACGTGTTAAATGCCAGCATGAGGAAATTGATAAACTCAATGCCGAAAGAATTGGTATTCGCATTCTGAAAGGTATAGAATCAGACATCCTGCCCGATGGCTCATTAGATTATCCTGACTCCTTACTCGAAACATTTGACATCGTTGTTGCTTCTGTGCACTCTGCGTTAACGATGACAAGAGAAGTCATGACTGAACGCATCAAACGTGCTCTTGAACACCCATCAACGACAATATTAGGACATCCAACAGGAAGGCTTTTGCTGAAGCGCAGAGGATATGAAGTAGATTGGGACTGCATACTAGAAACAGCATACAAGCACGGTAAGATTTTAGAAATCAATGCAAATCCCTACCGGCTAGACATTAGTGCAGATATTGCTGCTAAAGCGTATCAAGCGGGGATTGCTCTTGCTATTAATACTGATGCGCATAGCTGTGAAGACTTGGGATATATGCGCTTCGGTCTTTCAGTAGCACGAAGAGCTGGTATACCAGCATCGGCTGTTGTCAATACATATTCATGGAAAAAGATCGTTCAGTACATGCGAGAGCGAAAAATGTTCTTGACTAAAAGCGATAGCGCATTCCCACATACCCTATAAGTCCATTCTGAATAGGTCTGCCGAGAACATAGCCTTGCGTTTTGTATCCTGCCTGCAGATGCAAATCTACCGTGCCAAAGATAGTGTAATGGGCAAAACTGCTAAGGCAGAATCCCATGCCATACAGATCTTGATTCCAAGCGTCTGCTTGGACATCAAGACCTCCTCTATCGAAGTGTAATACGTCGGTAGCAGTAATACCAATTCCATAGTTTTTGAGCGGAAAGCCATACTTCAAATAGATGGAGTAAAAGGCTTGATGTACAGTGAAGTAATTATGCAGATATAGCTCCGCTCCAAGAGGGGATGTATTAAATACTGTTCCATATGACCACTGAAATGAGTCTGTTCGCCATGAGATAGGTTGTTGCCCTTGCACTTGATTCCCGAAAAAAGCAAGTATCTCCTTGTAAAAATTACCATCGAGCATGTTCCATAGAATTGAAACAAGGACAGTTTGATTGTAAAAATGTACAAGGTCTTGATTGATACTGCTATCGGGGTTGAATACGGGTCTATTTCCTAGTTCCCATACAAGCTTAGTAAAATTGATAGGATCACCGCCAGCGGCTCGCCACGTTTGAGGACTGTTGGGGTCTTGGGGAGCAAAGACAAATGCATACAGAGGATACATGATTCTATGACCAAACGCTAACCCTATGTCGTCGTTATAGAGACCGTTTCTGCGATGAAAATCGCATTGAATATCTCTGGCAGTAAGGTAGTTTGCCTCAAATCCACCGATAAGTGCTAGGGTGTGATGTTCAGTAGATGCATTCTGGGGCAGTGTGAGTGATGATACTATCCCCGGAAACACGAATCGTTCGAGCGTAAATATACCACCAACCTGCTGAGTTCTCAGCATATGGCCAAGCTCGTGAGGCCATAGCATTGAAAACCACTTGACTACAAATGTCCATGCAAAATCTACAGTACCTCTTAGCAAATCGTTACTTATGTGTGCTGATAACAATCTATGGAAAGCATCACCCAGCATTTTAGATGCCGTTCTACAATTTACGGACGAATTCAAGATGTCGTTGTACAACGCATATACAACTGAATAATCCCTGTAGTAAAATTCTTTTTCTTTGCCATGAGTATGTTCTGGCACAGTATCCTTGACTATGTCGCTGTGTTGTGCATAAAGGTCCATAGAAGCAAGGAGTGTAGCAAGTAAAGTAACAACGACTATGTGCATAGGGTGGCATAGGCTGTGATACATAATAGGAGGCGAGGCTTAGTACTTGGAGGAAAATTCGAAATATAAGAAAGTGAGCGGCACAGAAGGCTACTAAAGAGTACGGTAAAGTTCTGTAGCATTCTGTGCCGCGTACGAAAAAGGTTCGAAGTATACTTATGCTATAATAAAGAGGGCTCTCTACTTCTTGCCGCGTACTGCTTTAACTTCTTGTACTGTTACTGTACCACCCGGATTGCCCCAAGAGTTATAGATGTACGTGAGTACGTCGGCAGCGTCTTGGTCTGTATAGTTTTTGGGCAAGGCAACCATAACGCCATTGTATTTTTTCCCGTTGACAGTGATTTCACCTTTCAAGCCATTGACAACACTGCTAATAATCTCCTTTTTGGGCTTGCTCTTAATATAGTCCGAGTTAGCAAGTGGCGGATACACGGTCGAAAGACCTTGACCATTTGCTTGATGACAGGTAGCACAGTACGCTTTGTACACTTTTTCACCATTCGCTTTATTTTGTGCTATACCGTGTGATGTAGTCAAGAATACTCCTGCAACTAAGCAGGATAGTAAGAGGGTGCGAAGCATTTTCATAGAAATAACCAAGTAAGTGGGGAAAATGAAAGCAATAGCAGAGTCGTTGAGTCTTCTAAAAAGCTACCTATATGGAAACAGTTGAACAAGAGAAATATTCAATCTAGCGCTATTATTTGTTGTCTTTGGGTAAGCGTACTGCAAGCACTGAGCATGGTGCTGTGCGCAAAACTTTCTCTGTTGTACTGCCGAAGAGCAAGTATTCAAGACCCCTTCGACCATGTGTACCCATGATAATGAGGTCGATGCTTTGTTGTTCAGCGTATCCATTGATAGCAATGTCGGGATGACCTTCCATGACTTTAGTATAAACGCTCTCGAAGCCAAGAGTATTAAGTGTTGATGATATTTGCTGCAGCTTCTCTTCTGCTTGTGCAAAGGCTCGTCCTATTAAGTCAGTCATTGGTATTCCTTCCCATGAACCATAGGTTGTAAGTGGCTCAAGGACATGGAGCAAATGTAGTGTTGCCTTGAGCGGTATACCAATTTCTTTTGCATATTCCAATGCTTGCTCGGCATGCTGAGAAAAATCATGCGGAACGAGGATACGATGGATTGGTAGCATAGGTCATTCTCCTTGTCAAAAATATGTTGTGATACAAAGATGGTACAAAATGGTTGTTTTGCGCAACTTTTGTAATACAGTAAGTATGTGTTGTGTAAGTATGAGAATTGGACGCATTATGTGTTCATTTGTGTAATTCTGATCCTCCTTAACAAGGAATTGTATTTATTATGGCAACTGAAGCCCTGACTATCCCCCTTGTCAATCTTCCGCGTCTATGATTTGTTTGCCTAGGCAGGGCATTCAGTAGCCATTGTTTCAGGGTGTGCATGCGTGTATGCATGATGGTATATCCCCTGGTAAGATAGCATGCTGTATTTTGCATATTTCAGACTATTTTATCTTTGTGAAAAAATAAGTGCCCGAGACTCTGCTATTGCGAAAGCAACACAGTTTATCGAGCTTCTGTAAGAAGCTTTGCTGGATTGATAGGTGCACGTGAGTTAGCCAAACGGACATTCAGTTGATTCGCACGCTTGCCTAGCTCTTCCAGAGTGAGAGTTGAGCACAAATGATGGAGGCGCGAACGCATCGACGTCCAGTTTTCATGGGCAGGACAGGGATCGGCAACTCCGCATCCAGGTAGTCCTAGCAGGCATTCTTTAAAAATATCTGAACCATCAATGGCGTCAATCACATCAGCAAGGCTGATTTGCGATGATGGACGTGCAAGTGCTACCCCGCCGTTCGGTCCACGGTACGAAATAAGTAACCCTGCTTGTGTAAGGTTCTGCAACACCTTTGTGAGAAAGTGGAACGATATGTTTAGCTTTGCAGCTATTTGCTGAATAGATACATACTCATTGCGTGGAAGAGATGCCATGTAAATTGCAGCTTGTACGCCGTAAATGCAACTTTTAGAAAGCATCATAGCTAGTAGTCTCCTCGATTGAAGTTGTCGTAATAAACTTCATACTCAACAATAATTTCAGATAAAGCACTCTTAATACAAAAATACACAAGCTTTGCGGACTTGTCAAATTTTTTCTTGGGAATTAGCGCTTTTTTGTGCCAAGTCTGCAAGTGCTTGTACTATTTCTTGTTTCCGTGCAACGGGAAGACCAGCAACAACAAGGCTGTACGAATCATCAATCCATGTATACAGCAGTTGTGCGGGAATAGAACTGTCGAGCGGGACGGTAATCCAGTGTTGTTTATTCATGTGGTAGCCGGGCTGGACGCTATCGTATGAAGCTCTTCGTTCTAGTGCATCCAGAGGGATGCACTTGAGCGTGATCGAATCTTGCGTATCGAGAGCCATTATGGCAAATATTTTGCCATGTACCTTATAAACGAGTGTCATGTCATTGAAGGGTAATTCTTCTGTCGTGTATGGTTTACTCAAGCAATAGCATCGTATGTGAGAAAGCGGTATCATGCACTCAGTCTCCCAAGTGTGCACAGTGTGTTGAGAAGGTGAATGTATGTTGCTATACCGTGCTCTATTTCAGCAAGATAGATATGCTCATCGGCTGTGTGTGAACGCTCTGAGTTTCCCGGTCCAATTTTCACCGAAGGGAAAGGCATAACTGCTTGATCTGAAAGGGTAGCAGAAGCAAATGTTGGTATGGAAAGCTGCTGTGCTGCCTGAACAAGAGGATGGTTGAGGGGAATGCATGAAGGACGTAACCGTACCGACCGTGGCTGCACATCACAATCAACATGTGATCGAATGATAGCAATAATCTCTTCGTGGGTGTAGGCATCGGTTGTGCGGACATCAACAACAAACGTGCAGCGATCCGGGATGACATTGTGTTGCGTTCCAGCGTTGATTACAGTAACAGTCATTGTAATAGGACCAAGCTGTTCAGATACTCTGGGAAACCGAAACGAATGAAACCATAGTATATTACGTAGAGCTTTGTCAATCGCATTTACTCCTGTGGTGCGAGCTGCATGTCCTGCAACACCATGTGCTGTGCAGTCAAGAACAAGCAACCCTTTTTCAGCAACTGCCATTGCACAGTTTGTTGGTTCACCTACAATTGCAGCAGCAATGCTGCCTAAGTGTGGAAGAAGAGCTTCTACGCCGTTATTCCCAATAATTTCTTCTTCTGCACTCGCAGCAAGAATAAGGTTAAACGGCAGCTCTTCACAGTGATAGAAGTGCACAAATGCCGCTATAAGACTAACAAGTGCGGCACCTGCATCGTTGCTTCCTAACCCAAAGAGTACTTTGCCACTTGGTGTATCTTCAATACATGGATCGAAAGGAGACCGCGTCCAACCTTGCACAGGCTTGACGGTATCGTGGTGTGAGTTAAGAAGAAGGGTTGGCTTGGATGCATCGTAGTATCGGTTATACGACCACACGTTGTTGCAGTATCGCTCTGTAGGAATAGAGCGCACATCAAAGAACTCTTGAATTAATGTTGCTGTTGCATGTTCTTCACGGCTTGGCGAAGGAGTAGCAATGAGAGCACGCAAAAGCTGAATGGCATCATGAAAAAGCTCCGCAAGAGCAGAGGTATGCAAACGTTTCATGCAAGTGTGAGTGTTGTTCCGATAGAAGGCGTTGTTGTGAACGAGGACAGTGCACGAGCATGAGCAATATTTACGGAAGTAACGCCTCGCCGTAGAGCAGCAAATGCATTATCGAGTTTAGGAATCATGCCACGAGTAATGTTGCCAGAGCGCTTGAGCTCTTCGTATTCTTTGTTGGTCAGCAAACCAATAACTGATGTAGAGTCATCAAGAGTGCGAAGGACACCGGGCTGTTCAAAGCAATAAATGAGATGGACTGGTACACTATTCCCCAGCGCTGTAGCAAGCGATGAAGCAAGTTCGGAAGCGATTGTATCGGCATTTGTATTTAGCAGTGTTCCTCGACCATCATGTGTTAATGGGGCAATGACTGGATAAAGCTTGGTATGGAGCATTGCGAGCAAGCGCTCCACATCGACACGAGCAATATCGCCTACAAATCCATAATCAAGTGTAGGATGCTGTCGCTTGCGGGCACAAATGAGATTAGCATCTGCGCCAGTAACGCCAAGGGCATTGATTCCGCGTGCTTGTAACCCAGCAACCAAGCGTTTATTGATAAGGCCAGCATAGACCATTGTTACAATATCGAGGGTTGCTGCGTCGGTAATTCGCCGACCATCTATCATGTTGGTTTGAATGCCTAGACGAGTACTAAGTTCTGTAGCACATTTGCCACCCCCGTGAACAAGTATCCATGGTAATCCCAACGATGCAAGGCTGTCCAACAGCAATGAACACAGCGTGTCGTCATCGAGGACATTTCCTCCTACCTTAACAGTAACTACTGCGCGCATATATATACTTTAATCCTTATGCAGTGTCATTATGTGATGCCATGCTTTTTCAGCAAAATGTTTGAATACAACAGCTCTATCTGTCAACAACCGCTGCCATGAGTTCTGCTTCTGCGACAAGCTCATTAAGAACTAATGCCTTTGCTGCCATTTGAAAGGTATTCAAGCGTTGGCGTAGCATGGTAACATCAAAGAACACTTGGTCACCCGGAACGACAGGTTTACGAAACTTTGCATTAGTAATTCCCGTAAAAAACACGAGCTTTGATGCAGGGTCGAATGACACATGAGGTAATTGCATGAGCAGTAATCCGCCTGTTTGCGCCATAGCTTCAATGATAAGAACTCCGGGCATAATTGGTCGTCCTGGAAAATGACCTTGGAAGAAGTGTTCGTTAAAGGTAACATTTTTATAGCCGACGATGCGACGCTCTTCGTGGTGAATTTCAGTGATTCTATCAACCAGCAAAAATGGGTAGCGATGAGGCATTGCATCAAGAATAGCACGGATGTCGAGTACTGTGTTCATAGAACGGTAGAGAATGAGGTGAAACAGCTAGCTGTGCTGATGGTCTAAAAAGTCAGGTATTGCATGCAAGTACTACGAGCCTACGTTACACCAGCTGGCGTCCGCAGAAGAGCAATGGCGCGCTCCAAGCGCAAGGCGCGTGAGCCCTTTACGAGAAGAACATCGCCTGTATGAAGACACGCAGAAAGCATCTGTACAGCTTCTAGTATTGAGGATGCGTATAGAAGCTTTGATGTACTGGTACAGTATTTCATATGTCGCGTGTATGCTGCTTGCATTTCTTCTCCTGTCAGAATACCGACATACAGCCATTCTGCGGAATTCAACAGCTCGAGAAGAGTATCATGTTCGTATGCTGAAGAACTTCCTAGCTCAAGCATGTCTCCCAGCAAAGCAAGCTTGCGAACGGCATGATAATCACGTAGAGTATCAAGAGCAGCATGCATGGATGTTGGGTTAGCATTGTAGCAGTCATTGATGAGAGTAATGCTACGGTTTCCTGAAAATGTACAGTGTTCTATAACCATGCGCCCATATCCTTCTGGTGAAGTTTTGGGCTGAAAGCTTTCAAGGCGCTGGCAAATGGTCTCGCTGTCTAGCCCTAACGCGAATCCAATAGCTGCTGCTGCCAGAGCGTTGCGCATTCCAATAATCCCCACATGTGGCAGGCGCGCTGTGCAGGACATTGTATTCGAGTCGCGATAGACAATATGCAGCAAAGAATAGGTATGGTGTACAGTATAGTAGGCACTTACATCGAATGTAGGAGACTGCTCTACAAGTCCATACTGTATCCATCCAGGATTACAGTAGCGCTGCAGGCGCTCATCATTCATATTGATAAGTGCTGTACCTCCATGCTGCTCGAGATATCGCAATAATGCTGTTTCTTCTTCTTCTACGCCGTCTTCGCTTAGAAGGTTTTCAAGATGTTCTTTGCCAATAGTAGTAATGATGCCATGTGTTGGTGCGACGATATGAGCAAGTGTTCCTATTTCGCCTACTGCATTTGTGCCAATTTCAATGACAGCTGCTGTATGCTCTGAGGTAAGCTGCAGCAGCGTCAACGGCACGCCTATGCGGTTATTGAAGTTTTCTTCGGTTTTCAGCACAACGTGCCGTGCACTGAGAACCCAAGCTGCAATGTCTTTTGTCGTGGTCTTGCCTGCCGAGCCAGCTACTGCTATGACGGGCAAGGAAAAACGTCGGCGATGGGTATTCCCCAGCATTCCCAATGCCTGAAGAGTACTAGGAACAAGAATCAAGGGTGCGGAAGAATCCATGATTCCTGTCCACGCATGGTTTTCGATAATTGCCCCTGCTGCCCCTTTTTGCAAGGCTTCCTGAACGTGTGTATGACCATCGAAGCGCTGTCCTTGGAGCGCAACAAACAGATTGCCTGGCTCGAGAGTACGTGTGTCAGTCGAGATTCCTACACACTGAAATTCTCTGCTCAAAGATGCACATGCAGATGCACCGAATATGTTTACAAGGTCATTGTAGGTAAATGGAGCGGCATTGCTTGAAGGAACTGTGCTCATTGCCAAACGAGTATGTGTGAGTAAAAACTGCAGCAAGCAGGGATACTCAGATATTAGTACGAAGGTATGCTGCGCATCTACTTATTACTCTCCGTTGGAGACGTGGTGGTACGAAGTGTGTGAGCTGCATGCAGTAAATTTGTGAACAGACGATATGCACCCGGCACGCCTGAAGGAAGCTGACGAAACCATGCATATCCAGTGTATATGAAGACACCTTTCCCATACCGTGCAAACAGAATCCCTCCTTTTCTTTCAGGTTCGCCTGCATCATTGCACGCGAGGAGCGGTTCATAGCGGTTATCCCATGTGCTTGCAAAGTATAAGCCCCGTTCCTGTACCCAGCCTTGAAAGTCTTCTTGGGTAATGAGATTCGGTGTGGTGAGCACGGGATGCTCAGGTTTGAGAATGTGCACCGGAGCATCTTCTTGGGTAACACGTTCGCGAGAAATGGTGAAAGGGTAAGGACCAATTTTGTCAGTTATAAGACCGCTTGCAAGTTGGTACTGGACTATCATCGTGCCGCCATTGGCAATATAGTCCATAAGGCGCTGATATTGTTGACGTAGGCGTGGTCGTGCGTTGTCGTTGTACACACGTACCCCTGCAACGATGGCATCATATCGAGAGAGATCGCCAGTTTCAATCTCATCATCGGAAAGCAGTGTAACATGAAAGCCACATTGTTTCAGGTATTCTGCGATATTATCGCTCGCCCCGTCAATGTAGCCAATAGACTTCACTGTTGCACGTAGATCGATGCGTGTAAGACGCGCCCTAGCTTCCGGGAAAACTACTTGAGTGGGAATATGGGGGTACGCAATAGTAATCATGTCGTGATGAGTCGTGATACTTGCTTTTGTGCCAATCACAGCTTCTGCTAACAAGGTTTCACTGGAGTACGTTGGTATTGGCATTGGAGGCGGATTGACACGAAAAGAAGCCTGCATTTCATCGCCTTTATTTGCCAAGCTAAATGATAGCTGATTCGGCGAGGCAGTCCAGCCTGAGGGCAAGCGCAGCCGTACTACTCCCGTCAATGCTGGAGCATTAGCTTGTATAATGACTCGTACTTCCCTTGCTGAGGTATCAGGAAAAATCCACGAGCGCTGTGGCATATGTAGTGCAACGGGAGGAACAATAATAAAAGGGCGGTACACTTCGCCCATCACACGGTCTGTTCGACGATGCAGCACAGGAACGGTGAATTGCAGTTCTTCATCGTCGATAACAACAACAAACGACACTTCGAGGGTAGGGGAGTTTTCTGCTTGACCAATAAGAGTTTGATGTTCAATAGTATATGCACCATTACTTGGCGGCAGGCGTAGCCAGTATGGCTGAGAAATCGGTGTAGAGGCAGGGATAGTCTTTGTTACGGTAATTGTCTGGTAAGTGTCTTGCAGCAATTGTTTGTTTACAAGCGAATCGCCTGCAAACGGGAAGAGGACGCGCCTAAGAATGAGCTTTGCTGGGGAGCGATTAACAATCGAGGCAGAGATACGTACTACTCCACCCGGAACACCAGAAAATCCTGTTTCTCCCTGCTGTGGTTGGTTATGCGCAATAGCTTCTATCCACATACCACTGCATGAGCGGATAATGTCGAGCAGCTCTCTGCGCTTTTGTGGAATCCAGAAAGATTCACCAGTGGATTTTTGCAGGGCATTCATGGCTTGGTATATTCTCCCAAGCAGAGAGAGAATATGTGATGGTTGTTCTGGACGAAATTCTCGCTGTGCTTGCTCAATAAGTGTTCTAATCTCTGCTCCACCTTTGATGCGATTCCACGATATATCAATACCCGAGAAAATATCTCCTATTGCTGAGTCGCCAGCAAGGTGCTCGAAGTAATTGATAGCTTCTCCTCGCAGTGGGCTAGAACCAAAGCCCTGACTTTTGTGCATAGAGCGACTCTCTGCAGCAAGTTCTGTAGCAGATTTGCCAAGCAAAGGATTATAGACGTTGAGATTCAGTGGGAAGTAGCTCGGCAAATGCGCTTTGCGAGACTCAAGGATAGGAAGCCATGCATTCCACAATAGGCGTTTAGGCTTCCAGACTTTGACGTACTGAAGCTGTTCAGGAAAGCGGCTAGGGTCAGCAGCAGCGTTGTATGCTTCCATCGCTAACAGCGCGGAAGCTGTGTGATGCCCGTGTCCGCCTTCACCCGTTGCGGGAAATCGGGTAACAACGACGTCAGGTCGCGTTTTGCGGATAGCCCATACCACATCAGCGAGTATTCGCTCTTTGCCCCAGATGCTTAGTGTTTCCTCTGGAGTTTTGGAATAGCCAAAGTCTATAGCACGAGTAAACATCTGTTCTCCACCATCTATACGGCGTGCTGCTAATAGCTCTTGCGTGCGAATAATCCCAAGAAGCTCAGATTGCTCACTACCAATAATATTCTGACCGCCATCGCCGCGTGTAAGCGACAGGTACGTCGTGCGGAGCATGCGTTCTGTTGAGCAGTAGGCTATAAACGCTGTATTCTCGTCATCTGGATGTGCTGCAATATACAGCACACTTCCTAACGTATTCAACTTGCGGAGTGCATGGTGAATTTTGGCTGCATGCATTGGTTCTAGTGGTTGAGCATAGATAACAGCTACAGGGAAAAACCACATAAATACCAATGCTAGCCATACAGTAATGCAACGTGTAGTAGAGACACAATCGTGTGAAGGATACATAGCGACAGATGTAAGGGTTGTCAAAAAGTAAATACGGAATGTTGGAGATAGAGAAGTATATACTGCCTACGATCGTTGCAACAAAATTTTCTGCAAAAATCGTCCTGTGTGAGATGCTTGAACAGAAGCAACACTCTCTGGAGTGCCTTCGGCGACGATTCTGCCACCGTTGTCTCCTGCCTCAGGTCCGAGGTCAATAATCCAATCAGCACATTTCATAACATCAGTATTGTGCTCAACGATTACAAGGGAGTGTCCACGTGCAACAAGCTCCTGGAAGCATACGATGAGCTTGGCGATGTCATCGAAGTGTAGTCCTGTAGTTGGTTCATCGAAGATAAACAAGGTCGATGCAGTGCCTTTGTCATAGAGGTGTGCAGCAAGCTTAATACGCTGTGCTTCGCCACCCGAAAGCATAGTTGCAGGCTGACCCATACGCATGTATCCTAAGCCAACCTTTTGCAGTGCAGAGAGGCGTGCGGTAATGCGCTCTTCTCCTGCAAAAAATTCTGCTGCTTCGTCAATAGTCATGCTCAGCACGTCAACGATAGATTTCCCATGCCACTGAATATGATGCACTTCTTTCTTATAGCGCGTTCCGCGACATTCCTCGCATTCGAGGTACAGGTCTGCCAAGAACTGCATTTCGATTTTCACCATACCTTCGCCCTGACACGTCTCACAGCGTCCGCCCGGAATGTTGAACGAGAATGCTCCAGGCTTCCATCCGAGCTGCTTTGCGGCTTGGGTAGAGGCATATAACTCACGAATAGCATCAAATGCTTTGGTGTATGTAGCCGGTGTCGAGCGTGGTGATTTACCAATTGGAGATTGGTCAACCATTTCAACGTGCTGAAGATGCTCCACACCAACAATGTCGTCGTGCTTGCCGACACTCTGTACTGGTGCGCCAAGCTTCTGCAGCAATCCATTGTATAGAACATCATGCACAAGGGTTGATTTCCCTGAACCACTCACACCAGTAACTGCAACCATCATGCCGAGCGGAATCCGTACATCAATGTTTTTCAGGTTGTGTTCTCGTGCTCCTTTAATAAGAAGTGCTGTGCCATGACCTGTATTTCGGTGGCGGGGCACAGGAATATGCATAGCTCCTGACAAGTACTGTCCAGTTAGAGAGTTGGGATGGTGAAGAATATCATGCGGTGAACCCTGAAACACAACCGCTCCACCGTGCTCGCCAGCACGCGGTCCCATATCCACAAGCATATCGGCGCGGCGCATAATATCTTGGTCATGTTCAACGACAAGCACCGTGTTTCCAAGATTACGCAGTCGTTCCAATACTGCTATCATGCGGTCTGTATCGCGTGGGTGCAGGCCAATGCTTGGCTCATCTAGGACGTAGAGTGCACCAACAAGCGACGAGCCAATTGAGGTTGCGAGATTGATGCGTTGAACTTCGCCACCCGACAATGTATGTGCTAGGCGGTCGAGTGTAAGGTAGCCTAAGCCCATGTGATTTAATAGTTCCAAGCGCACAGTGATTTCTTGTATGATGCGCTCTGCGACGGTGCGTTGGGATTCGCATATAGGTATCGTGGCGAAAAATTCTAGCGCTTCTTGGAGCGTCATTTGTATAACAGTGGGAATGTTTTTGCCACCAACAAAAACTTGCCGAGCAGAGAGCTTAAGGCGTGAACCACCACAATCTGGGCAACGCGTGTATCCTCGATAGCGACTCATCAGTACGCGGTAGTGCACTTTGTGGTAGTTTTCCTCTAGCATCGAGAAGAATCCTCGAACTCCCGGATATGTTCCGCCGCCATTCCAAACAAAATCCCATGCATCATGCTGCAACGCTACAATAGGACTATCAACGTCGATGCCACGTTCTCTGCTTTCGCGAAGTAGAGATTCTTGATATGAGCTATATGCTGGTGTTTGAAATGGAGCAATTGCGCCTTGTGCAAGGGATTTATATTTATCAGGTACGACAAGGTCTTCATCAATACCAATTGTTCGCCCAAAACCTTCGCACGTAGGGCAGGCGCCAAGAGGATTATTGAACGAGAACAAGCGTGGATGTGGTTCATCGTAGGCAATACCGCTTGTAGGACATTCATACAGTGAGCTAAAACGTAGTTCTGCGTGGGCACTCAAATTACGCACATAGCAGCGACCGTTGCCGTGAAAAAATGCCTGCTCAAGTGAGTCTAAAAGACGTGTCTGTGTATCTGCTTCGGCGCGAAAGACGATTCTGTCAACAAGGACGAAGATACTGTCGTGCGAAGCTATATCGAGTGGAGTATCGGTTGTGAGATCAAGAATAGTAGTCGCATCACCTACAACAATTCTAAAAAATCCCCGCTGTTTCACCTGCTCTAGGCTCTCATGTAGGGAAGTATGAGTGTGTTGTAGGGGAAACAAGACATAGAGACGGTCTCCGGGCTGGGTACTCGCACAAATGTCTTGTAAAGCCGACTGTGGGGTATCTTTGCGAACAACCTTACCCGATGCATAGCAAATTGTCTCGCCAATGCGTCCCCACAGAAGCCGTATGTAGTCGTAGATTTCCGTTATTGTAGCAACTGTGGAGCGAGGATTTCGGGCAATAGTTTTTTGCTGAAGAGCAATTGCTGGAGGAATTCCTGTGATGAGATCTACATCCGGTTTGTTCATGCGCTCAAGAAACTGTCGCGCGTACGCTGAGAGCGATTCGACAAAGCGCCGCTGGCCTTCTGCATAAATTGTATCGAATGCAAGAGATGATTTCCCTGAACCACTAACGCCCGTAATCACAATCAGCTTGTTGCGCGGTAGGTCTAGGGAGATGTTCTTGAGATTATGCTGGCGTGCACCGCGTATAGCAATGAAGCGTCCAGGTGAAGGTGTGAGCGCCGTTTTGAATAATAAACTGTGGCTTGAATAGTCTAATGGTTGTTTATTCACAGGAGCACACAGTGGATGTATGACAAGCACATGGTCTTAGAGCTTCAAAATTACACAAAGAGCGCCTCTACTGCAATGATGACCGCACTATACAAGGCTGTGTGCGACATGTTAGCTCGAAACGCTTACGTTCGACGAACCAACAGCAGATGCAAGAGCTTCAGCAGTATGAGATTGATGATGAGGGAACAGCTGCTCTTGCTGAGTATCGTGCTTGCGATAGTAGCGCTCGTATGCATCAATGATGTCTGCAACAAGGCGATGCCGTACAACATCACCTTTATCGAAGTATACAAATGCAATACCCGGAATGCCCTGTAGAATTTCCTGAATTTGTACTAAGCCTGAATCTGAGCGTCGCGGAAGGTCTATTTGTGTCACATCACCAGTGATAATGAGCTTAGAGTTGCGACCCATGCGCGTGAGAAACATCTTCATTTGTGTAACAGTAGCGTTTTGTGCTTCGTCGAGAATAATCACAGAATTGTTGAATGTCCTTCCGCGCATGTATGCAAGCGGAGTTATTTCGACGATACGCTTTTCCATCATACTTTTGAGCTTATCGGGGGTCAGCATTTCTGCCAAAGCGTCGGTCAGTGGGCGTAGATACGGGTCGACTTTCTCCATATAGTCCCCGGGTAAAAATCCCAGAGATTCTCCAGCATCAACCGCTGGACGAGATAGGATAACGCGGCTTACTTCGCGGTTGCGCAGGAGAGCAAGTGCCATTGCAACAGCTAGGTATGTTTTGCCTGTTCCTGCTGGTCCGATCCCGAACACGATATCGTTTGTGCGAACCTTTTCAAAATAGAGTTGCTGCGTAGGGGTGCGGGCTTTGATACTCTCTCCCTGCGCCAGAAAAATAATGCGTTCCTCAGGGTTTCGGATATACGATGCCTGCTGTGCTAAAGAGTTGGTAGGCGATGTATCAGCTTCTCGTGCAGCGTCTCTTGCAAGTGGCGTTTTAGGACTTACTAAGTCCATAACTGTAAAGACGTCGTTTGCAGTCAGTGTACCTGTTCTGCGAATAATAAACTGCAATTCATTGAGCACCTTCTCAATGCTGCGTATTTCTGTGATATCACCTTTAAGAATGAGAGTATTTCCCCGCGCGATGATTGTTGCATCGAAGTGATTTTCCAGTAAGCGAAGGTTGCTATCGTTGTAGCCAAAGAGTATAAGAGTATCGGTATTGTCAATTCGCAGTTTTTTTTCTGTGATGTCCATATGTTCAAGCTTTATGTGTTGGTTGTATGGATGATCTGCTCCAAAGCATGATCAAGCTCTGGATAATGGAACGAAAAATGCGCTTCGAGTAGAACACGAGGAACAATGCGTTGCCCATGAAGCAAGGAATCAGCAGCCTCGCCAAGCACAAAGCGTAGGGCAAATTCTGGTACATGCAATCCCGTCCAAACAGGACGATGGAGTACCTTTCCAAGGCTAAGGTACAGGTCATCCATACGTACTGGATTGGGAGAAGCAAGATTGTATGCGCCTTCAATATGAGCGTCTTCCAGTGGGTATACGATGCCTCGTACAGCGTCGTGTATGTGAATCCACGGAAACCACTGTTTTCCTGAACCGAGAGGCGTACCAAGAAATCCTTGAACAAGGGGAATGAGGCGTGCTAATGCACCACCGTTTTTACCAAGTACAACACCAAGACGAGGATGAACAACGCGAACGCCGTACTGTCGAGCATGTGCAGCCTCAGCTTCCCACCGCACACATACATCGGCGAGGAAGTCTGTACCTGCAGGAGAAGATTCATCGGTAAGTTCATCGTTTCTATGCCCATAGTATCCAACAGCAGATGCAGAGATAAACAATGCTGGAGGGCGCTTTGCTTGGGCAATAGCTTGCACAAGAAGTTGTGTTGTTCTAATGCGGCTTTGGGAAATGCGATGTTTCACGTCGTGTGTCCATCGTGAGTCGAAAATTCCTTCGCCTGCAAGATGAATAATGGCGTCAGCGCCATCAAGTTCCTGTGCCCATGAGCCCAGTGATTCAGCGTCCCACTGCACAAAGCGTAAAGACAAGCCGTGTGGACTGCTTTGGCCTGCTCGGCGTGTTAGAGCAACAATTTCATACTCTTGATGCGCAAGATGTTGGGACACATGATCGCCAATAAATCCTGTTCCTCCAGTAAGGACTACTTTCATCGTGTTTAGTTTGAGATTACCTTTGACTGCTACAAACAGCGCAATGCGATAATATAATGCTTTTTTACGGGAAATGTACCGCCTCCATACATAGAAGAGCAACTTTTAGCATTGTGGTCTGCTCAAAAAGCACTATTTTCGCCCGCATACATGCTGTATAATGCACTAATCACAAACCTCTCCTGCACAGGTCACCAACTGTATTTAATAGCTGTATGAAGACAAAGTTAGAAATTGCGCGAAATTGGCTTCCGCGCTATACAGGAGCAAGGATTGACGAATATGGCGATTATATTCTTCTCACAAATTTTCATGATTACGTAGTGCGCTTTGCAAACAGATTTGGATGCGATATTAAAGGCATCGGACGACCGATGCAAACAGCAACAAATTCCGCAGGGCTTTCTATTATCAATTTTGGCATTGGCTCTGCAAATGCTGCAACAATCATGGATTTGTTGGTTGCGCGTCAGCCAAAGGGTGTTCTATTCCTTGGTAAGTGTGGTGGACTTAAGGATTCGACAGAAATTGGGCATTTTATTCTGCCTATAGCGGCTATTCGTGGTGAAGGAACAAGTATGGATTATCTTCCACCAGAAGTTCCAGCATTACCGTCGTTTAAGCTGCACAAATTTGTATCGGATAAAATTGTACTGCACGGCCAGGAATATCGCACTGGAGTTGTGTACACAACAAACCGCCGTGTGTGGGAGTGGGACGAGGAATTTAAAGAACGCCTACGCCGCTTGTCTGCTATCGGGATTGATATGGAAACTGCTACAGTGTTTATTGTAGGGCATGCAAACGAGATTGCGCGCGGAGCGTTGCTTCTGGTGTCGGACATGCCAATGGTGCCCGAAGGTATAAAAACAGAGGAATCGGATAAGAAAGTTACCGAGCAGTTTGTGGATTTACATCTGCAAATAGGTATCGAAGCAATGACAGAAATCGGTGAAAAAGGAGAGCGCATCAAGCACTTCCGCTACTAGGTGTCGCCTGCAAGACTATGACTATTGCTGTTGTTCAGTATAATGCCGGTAATATCCAATCGTTGCTCTTCGCACTCCAGCGTCTAGGCATTCATCCTTGCATTTCAGACGATGCGCGTGTTCTGCGTAGCGCAGACAAGGTGATCTTTCCAGGTGTAGGTGAAGCACGCTCTGCAATGACGTATCTACGCGAGCGAGGCTTGGATACGGTCATTACCTCCTTACAACAGCCTGTTCTTGGTATTTGCATCGGCATGCAGTTGTTGTGTGCGTATTCCGAAGAGCAGCATACAGAGTGTATGGGAGTATTTGATGCAAGGGTTCAGCGATTAGTGCCTGTAATCGAAGGACAAAAGCGCTTGAAGGTTCCTCATATAGGCTGGAACATAGTGCAGACGCGCCCACATCCCTTGTTTGCACATCTGCCTAGTGAGTTTTATGCGTACTATGTTCATAGCTATGCTGTAGAGCCCGTTCCAGAAACGATAGCAACAACGACCTACACCCGAACGTTTAGTAGTGCATTGCACAGCAACAACTTCTATGCTGTGCAATTCCATCCTGAAAAAAGTGGCGAAGTAGGGATGCAAGTTCTGAAAAATTTTTTGGAACTATGATAACTGCATGGCGAGCTGCTACTGCACAGCAGTACAAGCCGTAGAGCATCTGCTGCATAAAGTAAGAAACTGTTATTCATCTATTTCCACGGGCGACATTTTTTCGGGATATTTGCCTTGTACAGTGCTGTAGAAATCGCGGATGATCTTGATATCTTCATGGATGTTGCCTGTTGGTGTAAGAATCAGGCCAATTCCGAGCTCCCTCTTTGCGTAGTCCATAAATCCGCAGATAATCGGCACACGCGCTTTGTAGGCGATATAGTAAAACCCCGTTTTCCATTTCGGAGTCTTGCTACGTGTTCCTTCGGGTGGTATGATTAAGCCAAGGCTGTCGCTTGTTTCCAAAAGCTTTGCTGCAAAATCTACCATGTTTGTGCGTCGGCTTCTGTCTACCGGAATTCCTCCTAGCCAACGCATAAGCCAACCGAATGGAAAGCGAAAGAGCTCTTTTTTACCAAGCCATTTCCCACGAAAATTCATAGACATTGCACCAAGCACTGCCCCATATAAATCCCAGTTTGATGTGTGTGGTGCGCCGATGACAACAAAGCGCTTGATGTCGGGAGGTAAGTCCCCAACAACTTTCCATCCTGTTAGACTCAGCCACCACCGAGCGAAACGTTGTTTGAGAGTCATTGCACATCCTGCTGCGGAATAGAGAACACACAGTACTGCAGTGTAAAAATGGCAAACGCAGCATTTTTGAGCAATCACTTTTTTCGCTATGACAGACTATCGCAAGTATCTTGAGCCACGTGTGATATCAAGGATTCAAGGCATAGACCTGAAAGCGCGCCTCGTTGTGGAGGGGTTTATCACCGGACTGCATAAATCACCCTATCACGGTTTTAGTATTGAGTTTGCTGAGCACAGACAGTATATGCCGGGCGACGAAATTAAATTTATCGATTGGAAGGTTTTTGCACGTACCGACCGATACTATGTGAAGCAGTATGAAGATGAGACAAATCTTCGCTGCACTATCATTCTTGATGCAAGCGCCTCGATGAACTACGCTTCCCAGGGCAATATCGCGAAATTTGAATACGCTTGCTATCTAGCAGCAGCAATGGCGTTTTTGATGATGAAGCAGCAGGACGCAGTTGGGCTTGCTCTCTACGATACAGATATACGTACGTATCTTCCGGCGCATTCAAAGAAGTCCTACATTCAAGAAATCTTACGCACACTTGGTAGTGCTGTGCCGACTAGGCAAACTGGTACTGCCCCTGCACTAGCCCAGATTGCTGAGCGTATTGCACGGCGAGGACTTGTAATTGTGCTCAGTGATTTTTTTGATGATGTGCATGCTGTCATATCAGCACTAAAGCGCTTCCGTCATAGCAATCACGAGGTCTTAGCATTTCAAATTCTCGACCCACGCGAGCGAGATTTTAATTTTGGCTACGATGCGCTCTTCCGCGACATGGAAACTGGAGAAGAAATGACGACCCAACCACAGCATATCAAAGCTGCATACACTCATGCATTAAAAGAATTTACCGAGAAGCTTAAAAAGCACTGCCGTGAACGTAAGATTGATTACATGTTGCTCGACACGGCACAACCGTTTGATGTGGCATTGTTGCAATACCTGATAAAGCGTCGTATGATTCAAGGGTAAGCACCTGTGCACAGAAACGCGCATACTAGTACTACGGAAGCGTGTAAGGGTAACCAAATGCTCGAAGGACAGCATAGCTTGCTTCTTCGAAGGAAATGGTTCGACCACAAAGAACATCAAGTGATATAGAACGCTCCCTAATGAGAGCGCGAATACGTACTCGGTCTACGCTACTGAGATTCAGAACCTCCGCCAAAAGCTCATGACCCTTACCAAGCAAAAGAGAACCGTGCTGTAGGACAACGGTACCATAAAGACGCTGTGCACTGCCAACAAGTTTGCGGGTGTTCCAGACAAGTTCATAGCGAGCAGAGCTTGCAAAGCATGGCATTGCAATATGCCCAGAGCGATACTGCTGTCGAAAGTCAGGTTGTATTTTCTCAAAAGATACGTCTGTTGCTCCGAGAAGGTGAATAGCTTTGAGAAGCAGAACATGCACATGGTGGTAAATATCGTGCACTGTTCGACGTTGTGCATAAACCGTCGTAAGTGGCACAGCAATCGAATATGTGAGTTCTTCAGCATGAACGAGGGCCCGTCCTCCCGTTGGTCTACGTACAAGAGTAATACCTAAGCGCCGACATGCATGCTCGTCAATGTCACTCATACACTGATGTGCTCCTATCGAAACAGCAAAAGGCTGCCATGAGTACAAGCGTAGCATAGGCTTTGCTTCCCCGCGGAGCAATGCTTGGGCACGATAGCAGTCAAACTCCATGTTTTCTTGTGGAGAGTATAAGGGATGCAACAAGACGTCCACCTCCGACCATGACTGCACACCGAATAGTGATAGTCCGTGCTCTGACAAGTCGCTTTGCAAAGGTGCTAGTGTTGAAGTAGGAAGTATTTGATAGTTATGCATTTGGATTTAGTACTCTTGCAGGACAAGCGCATTATAGGATGAATCCGAAGTGTTCGCACTGATATTGGTGAGAACGACCGTATAGCCTTTGCCAAGCAGAAACGTCAGGTTATTCGCTCTGAAAATAGGCGTTTCATTCTGTAAGAAAGTAAGCGTTCGAGTCTGATTTGAGAAGAAGCGGTCTGGAGTAGAAAATTGGTTGCGCTCAATAGGCGTTCGTAGATGAAATCCGCTTTCTACGTCAGCGCGAACGCGAAGACGAGGAGCATTTATCGTGGCATTATAGTACCGTATAATGCCCTGCATGGGTGAAGGAATAAGTTCCCGTTGTAATGATGTCCACAAGCTCCGTTCGAGAGTGAGTTGCTGCAATGTGCCAATGCCGCTACCAATCACTACATAACGTACGCTTTCCTCAAGATGTGGAGTGAGTGATGCTCTACCCATAGTAATATTTAGACGTGCATTCGCTGGTAGTACAGTCAGTATGGGTGCTCCATAGCCAATGTTAGTACGGAGCACCGTGCCGATAGCAAGCTGCACAGTTGCGAGCGTGGCGTCACTGAAGGCATGAAGTACTTGAACAACTGCACCTTTCGGTGAAGGCGATAGCTGAGTGCTTGGCGGTGTACTCTCCTGTGATACGTCTGGTATCAAGGTTATTCCCTCATTCCGAAGAACAGCCAAATACGATGATGTTCTAGCTATGGAAGCTGGGAGAGTACTAACGCTATGCTGTAGCAGACGTCCTGAATTGTCTGCACGGAACACAAGAAACGGATGCAGCACATCAGCAACAGGCATGGCAAAGGGTGCCGATACACTACCGCGCAGAAGCTTAGGTGCAATAATGTAGCTTGGTTGTTGCGTTGTTGTACCACGCATAACAAGAACGCTATCAGAGCACAAGTTAATGAATCGCACTACCACCGTGTTTGCTGAGACATTGGGCGTATGTGCTGGAACTACAACTGCAATGCTATCGTCAACAACTACTGTTTGTGAGCCATTCACCTCAAGTGCTGTTGAAATGTGTTGGATTGGTATGCTACTGCTGGAGCGTTTCACAACGAGTGTGTCGTTGCCGACAGATTCACAAGCTACAAGACTTTGGTACGATGTTAGCGTTAATGGAGGAATGTTCGTACTGATAGAAGCACTGGGAATGCCGCGAGATTGATAGAAAACACCATTCAGGACAGTTGAAGAAAAATTTGCAACTCGAATAAATGTTTGAGGATTCGAAGAGGAGACAGAAATAAGCTGTTCTGTGGTGCGCTCATTTATTCCAAGAAGTGCAGGAGTGCCAGTGTTGTCATTGTAAATTAACAAAGTGTAGATATTCTTTGGTACAAGAGTGCGTAGCGTTATGCGAAAGGTTCTTGCAGCTGGGGATGATGTACTTCCAAGGCGCTGCTCTGTAATTGCTAGGTTTAGAATACCGCTAGGAAGGTTCAGCGTGCTAATAGCGCTGACTTTGCGAAAAGCAAGATTGCTCGTAAGCGGCATACCACTTGGGCAGCCAAGAGCAACGGTGTACACTACCGATGAATCGCTGTTACAGTTTACAATCCGAACGCTGACAGTGTTATTGTCTAGTTGGCTTGGAAGCGACCTAAGCACAAGAACAGTGTCTAATACTGCTTTTGAAGAAGGCGGTGCAGGTAAGCCAATGAAGGTGTAACGGGCATTGCGATCGGTGAAGAGATATGGGCGTGGAGAAAAAAGTATCTGACCAAAGCTATCAAGAATCATAACTCTACCACTATCAGCTTTGGGAGAGGAGAATGCGGTAACGCCTAGTCTAGGAACGGGAGGAAGCGTTATAGTTGAATCAACGCGTGTTTGTAATGTTAGGGAATATGTAGCGAATGTTACCCGTAATATATGGCTCGCCGCGCCATGAGTCATGTTGATATAACGAAATTCCGTCGTTTGGAAGTTTTGTTGTTCTACAGCTGCTTGCTCTGCTGTAGGAAACTCACAGCTCAAGAAGCTCAAGAAGAATGGTAGCAATACAATACCTCCAAGAACATAATAGTAGGCAAAGGAATGTGGGCAAGGCATACGCTCGGCAGGATAGAAACAGATTCAGTGGAGTGTCGAGCTTATAAGAGTGTAGTGTTATTGTATTCTCTATGGTACTTCAAGTGTGTTGAGAAGTTCGTTAATAATGTCTTCGGGGCGCATGTTTTCTGCTTCTGCTTCATATGTCAGACCGATGCGATGTCTCAGAACATCGTGGCACAGGGCTCGAACGTCTTCGGGGATAACATATCCGCGATGCTTGATGAAGGCGTGGGCTTTTGAGGCAAGAGCAAGAGCAATTGTTGCACGAGGCGAAGCACCGTAACTAATCAGGTTTGCGAGATTGCCAAGTTTGTAATGCTGCGGATTGCGTGTTGCCGAAATAATGTCAAGAATGTACTGCTCAATTTTTTCGTCCATATAGACTTCTCGTACCACAGAGCGAGCTTGCAAGATACTCTGTGGCGTAATAACAGGGCGTATAGATATTGGATTGTTGGATAGGTTCTGGCGCATAATCAGGCGCTCGTCTTCTCTGGTAGGGTACGAAATAAGAGCTTTGAGCATGAACCTATCAACCTGAGCTTCAGGAAGTGGATACGTGCCTTCTTGCTCAATAGGATTCTGGGTTGCAAGCACTAAAAATGGTTCTTCGAGCTTGAAGGTTTGCTCGCCAATGGTTACTTGGCGTTCCTGCATTGCTTCCAGAAGAGCGCTTTGTACTTTTGCTGGAGCACGGTTGATCTCGTCAGCAAGAATGAAATTCGCAAAGATTGGTCCTTGTCGTACAGAAAATTGCGTTGTTGCTGGGTTGTATATAGTTGTGCCGATAACGTCAGCTGGCAGTAAATCGGGAGTAAACTGAATACGGCTGAACTTTGCGTCAATTGCTGCTGCAAGTGTCTTGATAGCAAGAGTTTTTGCTAAGCCTGGAACGCCTTCGAGTAGGATGTGTCCATCGGAAAGTAGGGCTATAAGCAACCGTTCGACCATATACTTCTGACCAATAATCGCCTTGCTGATTTCTGTTGTGAGCAGTTCTATAAATGCACTTTCACGCTGAATGCGCTCGTGGAGCTCTCGAATGTCGGTCATACAGTTATAATCTACATGTACACCAAAATATCCAACAATATCCAACGCTGCAAAGCAAGCTACAGTGATGCTGTACGCTAATGCTACATACGCTAATGCTACACACTTTGGCAAATATAGAGGTTTTTGAGTAACTGCCAAAGAATGTGGCGTAGTCAGCCATTGTCCAACAATCTCGATACACCTTAATTGCTTCTCAACACAGTAGTGCAAAATGTGAGATTTTTGTAGTTTGTGTGCATGTTTCACCACTCTTAAAAATTGACATGGAAAACACCGAACATCAGGCAGTGTATGAGCGCATTCTTCGACGTCTTCGGACTGTACGTTCGAAAGAACATTGGCTTATGCTCTCAACGGGTATACTGCAAGCCTGTGCTTACTCGCTTGTTGTTTTGCTTAGTGTAACGGGTATTGAAGCGTTAATGTATTCCAATGTGCTGTCGCGCACGATACTGTTTGCAGTGTGGTTTCTGAGCACATTGTGCTTCGTGGGAGCGTTTGCGGGGAAATCGATGCTACAGTTGTTAGGCATCTACCCGTCGGATAGCAGCGATACTATCGCATTGCGTATTGGGAAAGTCTATAGCACTGTGCAGGATAGGCTGTTGAACGCATTGCAGCTGTATCGGGATGCTATAGAGCAGCGTAGTAGTTCGCCAGAGCTTGCTGTTGCGCATTTTGCTGCCGTCGCCGCACAAGCTGAAACACTTGATTTCGATGCAATTCTCGACAAGAAGCCACGTAGGACGGCACTGATGATGTTTCTCGGCTCCATCCTCCTAGCTGGGCTAGTGTTTGCAGTCTTTCCAAAGCCGATGGGCACAGCATTGTACCGTGTATTGCATTTTCGACAATCTTTCATTCCTCCCGCACCGTTTATTCTTGTTCTTGAGCCAGCCCAATACAGGGTATTGCGGGGTGCTAAGATGGAAATCACTGTACATACAGTGCCGAATCCTGAAGCACCGGAGTATCAACCACCTGCAGAAGTGATGTTGCGGTTACGCGAGCGAACGAGCGCTGCTGTGGAGAATACACCATTCGAGACATTTACTCTTAGACCCGACTCAGAGGGTGTGTTTCGATTCCATGTGTCTGCGGTGAAGCGAAGTATCGAAGCGTACGCAGAAGTGCCGTGGTATTTTGATGTTGTTCGCTCTGAGAAGGTCATGATTACTGTTATTGACCGCCCAGAAATTCGTAGCCTCGCTGGAACTGTTATGCCACCCACATACACGCGCATGTCCCCATATCCTATTGATGAGCATTCTGCCTCCATAACGTCACTCATAGGTTCGCGTGTAGAGCTTACTGTGATGTCGAATAAAAAGCTCAAAGCTGCTGAGATACTACTGCTGGAACATCGCGATGACAAAGATTCGACGCGCTACGGCGATAGCACACGCATTCCTATGAAAGTTCTCGAACACCGTGCTTTGGGTGTGTTTGCTGTACAGCATTCTGGTGAATACTGTATTCGGATTGTTGATGAGAATGGCGAGGAAAATGCTGAGCCTATTCGCTACAGCATACTTGCTTTGCGCGATGCATTTCCTTCTATTGCCTTGCTACAGCCCTCCTCAAATATTGAGCTTACAGAAACTGGATTGCTACCCATCAAAGTTGCTATCGCCGATGATTATGGTTTTTCTAAGCTAGTGCTGTATTACCGCCGTGTAGAATCCCGATATTCTCCACCGCAGCAGTCATGGAACCAGATTCCTATTCATTTTTCTGCCGGTAGTGAGAAATCTCTCGAAGTACCGTATGTATGGAATCTCAATGCGCTTGGTTTAGCACCGTCGGATACGTATGAATTTTACCTTGAAGTAAGTGATAATGATGCTGTGAATGGTCCGAAGTCGTCGCGTACGGGAATTATAACTGCACGGTTGCCATCGCTTGATGAACTATTCAATGAAGCTGATAAAATTCAAGACCTTGCTGCGAAAGACTTGCACAAGGTGCTGAAAGACGCAGAGCAAATGAAGCGCGATATGGAAGATGTTGCGCGCGAGCTACGTAAACAGCAGGACAAACCGCAGGTAGATTGGAAAGAGAAAAAGCGCCTAGAGGATTTGCTCAAAAAGCATGAGGATATGCAGAAGCGCATAGAGAATGTGCAGAAGCAGCTTGAAGAGATGACGCAGAAACTCCAGCAAAATCGCAGTATTTCTCCAGAGACGCTACAGCAGTACCTTGAGGTGCAAAAGCTGCTACAGAAGGTCAATTCGCCCGAGCTGCAGCGAGCAATGCAGCAGATGCAGCGAGCACTTGACCAAATGCAACCTGAACAGTTGCAGCAGGCGCTACAAAAGTTTCAGTTTAGTGAGGAGGAGTTTAAGCGTTCCATAGAGCGAACAATGCGTATTTTGAAGCGTGTTCAGGCTAACCAAAAATCTGATGAGCTTGCCAAGCGCGCCAAGGAGCTTGAAGAACAGCAGCAAGATATGGAACAACAACTGAATAATGCCAATCTGAACGACCCTCAAAAGCGTCAAGAACTTGCCGAGCGTCAGCAAAAACTCAAAGAAGATTTTCAAGCTTTGAGCAAGGAAACTGATGAGCTGGAGCAGCTTATGAAAGAGATTCAAGAAAAGGGCGGTCGGGATATGCCAATGGAGGAAATGAACAAAGCACAAGAAGCTCTGCGCAAGGAAGAAACTGAACAAGCAATGCAAGAAACAACGGAGTATATGCGTAGAGGTGACCAGACTCGAGCACAAGAGCGGCAGAAACAAGCACGACAGAATCTGCAACAGTTTGCACAACAAATGCAGCATCTGAAGCGCGAAATGCAGCGGAATGTCCAACAAGAAGCCATTCGGCAGCTTCAAAAAGCTACGCATAATATGCTCGAACTTTCTAAGCGTCAGGAGCAGCTCAAGCAGCAAAGCCAAAATATGGACTATAATTCGACGCAATTTCGTGATGCTGCCCAAGACCAAGCCAATGCTCTGCAGGATTTGCGTAATGTTATTGGGCGTATGATAGAATTGTCGCAGAAGTCCTTTGCTGTAACGCCTGAGATGGGGAAAGAACTTGGCGATGCTCTTCAGCATATGGATAATGCTGTGCATAGCCTAGAAGAGCGTAACGCACAGCAATCATCGCAGCATCAAAGTGCAGCTATGTCGGCAATGAATCGTGCCATAGCACAGATGCAATCAATGCTTGGGCAGATGCAGCAAGGGAACGGTCCTGGGGGTCAGCAGCCGGGTGAAGAAGGAGAAGGGCAGGGGCAAGGGGGTATGGCAAGCTTTATGGAGCGCTTGCAGCAGGCGGCTAGTCAGCAACAAGCTGTCAATCAAGCTTTGCAACAAATGATGCAGATGCAACAAGAGGGACAAAGTAGACAGCGCTTAGGTCAGCCAAGTGCTGAAGATGTTGGTCGTGTAGCTGCACAGCAAGAAGCGATTCGGAAATCACTTGAAGAGCTAGCTAAGGAGCAAAAAGGTGGTAAGCGTGCTCTTGGCGATTTGCAGAAAATTGCTCAAGAAATGCAGGAAATTGTGAGCGATATGAGAAGCGGGCAAATCTCTGAAGAAACTCTTCGTCGTCAAGAGCGTATACTTTCACGGTTACTCGATGCAGCACGCTCTACCCGCGAACAAGATATTGAGCAGCAGCGAGAAGCGAAAACCGGCCAAAATACTGCACGGCAAAGCCCTGCTGCTATTGATTTGCGTACCCAAGAAGGGCGGACACGGGCATTACAGGAACTTCTTCGCTCAGCGCAGCAAGGATATACTAAAGACTACGAAAGCCTTATACAACGCTATTTTGAGGCATTGCAGAAAATTCCTGTTCCTGTGCAGCAGTAATAAGTGGTAATGAGAATGAGTGCGTGAATCACACTCCTGCATCTGGTGTGTTGGCAGTGCTACACCTCACTGTGGGCTTTATCGTTTCTATCGTCGAAGGCTTCGGCGATCACATGGTGAATAATATTCCAAGAAAAGCCCTGGCGTTGCAGGTGTCCAAGAAGTGCTTGCTTCTGTTTAGGAATTGGTTTGCGCTGAAGTGTGCGCAGTTTTTTAGTTATAGCGGTACGTGCAGCGTTGAGCTCGCTTAAAGCCGTATCTTCTGCAGAAAAGATATCTGCTAGTGCGTCCTCTATATCGTGCTTAGAGATGCCGCGTTTGATAAGTTCTTGCTGCAAGCGATGTAGTCCTATGCTCTTTCTTGAACGTACTTCCCTGATAAAAGCGCGGGCGTAGCGCTGGTCATTCACGTATCCAAATTCTTTGAGAAAGTCTACAGCATATTCTGCCTCTGCAGCAGTGTAACCTTTTATAACCATTGCGCGGCGTACCTGCTCTGCTGTACGTGGCTTGTACGTTGCATAATGCAACGCTGCTTGTTTTAAGGCAAGAGTACTATCGTATGCTTGGATTTGTATAATCTCATGCTCAAAAATCTCCTTGCCTTGTGTCAGTCCAAAGTGTGTCACTGCGTCGATAGTACAGCCAAACGCAAACTCTCCGTTAACAAACACTGAGCATCGCGACTTGTTCTTTTTCTGGATGGCCACCGATGTGATAATATATGGAGGAGTACTATTACGAGGTAGCATAGCAATCAGATGGAACACTTAAACGATGAAATAAAACTGTTGCTACAGTGCATTCAAAATTTCCTCGGTCATCTGACTCGTGGAGAGTGCATGCGCTGCCGAGATATCAACAGTGCGTGCTCCATTGGCGAGGGCGTGCTCGACAGCATGTTCAAGAGTCTGAGCTTCATGTTCTAAGCCAAGGGAATATCGCAATAATAAAGCAGCACTAAGAATTGTGCCGATAGGATTAGCAATCCCTTTGCCTGCAATATCCGGTGCAGAGCCGTGTATTGGCTCGTATAGCCCTAATGGGAATCCCTTGCTATTGCGTATCTGACCAAGTGATGCAGAGGGAAGAAGCCCCATAGAACCGGTCAAGACAGCTGCTTCATCCGTTAAGATATCGCCAAATGTATTCTCGGTAACGATAACGTCGAACTGTGATGGCGACATCACAAGGCGCATTGCTGCTGTGTCAACAAGGATGTGCTGAAGAGTTACAGAAGGATAATGCTGTGCAAGAGACTGAGCGCGCTCGCGCCACAGACGCGATGTTTCTAAGACATTTGCCTTATCCACACTGGCAAGCATACCACGCCGCGACGGGCTTGCTGCAAGCTCGAAGGCGAGTTGAAGAATACGGTCAATTTCATAGTCATGGTATTCAAGTGTGTCAATCGCTGTGATGCCACCGTCCGAGCGTATGCGTCGTTCCTTAGGCTGCCCGAAGTACAAGCCGCCAGTAAGCTCACGAACAACGATGAAATCGACTCCTGCCAGAATGTGCTGTTTCAGTGGAGATGCTTCAGCAAGTTGCGTATAGACTCTAACAGGTCGTAGATTAGCATAAAGCTGAAGTGCTTTGCGAATACCGAGCAGACCATCCTCAGGGCGTATTAGTGCTTGAGGATTGTCCCATTGCGGACCACCTACAGCACCGAGTAAAACTGCATCAGCTTTCAGTGCTGCTTGTAATGTTTCGTTGGGCAGTGCCGAGCCTGTAGCGTCGATTGCTGCACCCCCGATAAGGTGGTGCTCAAATACAAAAGTGTGCTGGAAACGTGTAGCTATAGCCTCAAGGCTTCGTACTGCTTCGTGCGTTACTTCCGGCCCTATGCCATCGCCGGCTACAACAACAATATGAGCATTCATGCGAGCAGAATGTACAGTGAAACAGGGTAAGTGCGTGATTTTCTAAAATGCGAGAGGCTTGAGAAGTAGACCAGTCACTTCTGGAAGCCCAAAGATAAGATTCATATTTTGTACTGCTTGTCCTGCAGCGCCTTTGAGGAGATTATCGATGACTGCAACGATGTGCAGCATATTACCATGCTTAGCAACAGAAAGTAAGCACTTGTTAGTGTTGACAACTTGCTTAATGTCTGGCTCGCTGTCAGCAATGTGGACAAACGGATGAGCGTCATAATATTCACGATAGAGAGCCTGGACTGCTGCTGCGTTTTCTGTGCATTGACCGTACATAGATGTGAGGATACCGCGAGTGAAATTTCCACGCATAGGTACAAAGTATATGTGATGCGTGTCGTCAAAGTCTGGCTGAAGTGTGCGCAAGCTTGTTTGAACTTCGTAGAGATGCTGATGAGTGAAAGGTTTGTACACAGCAATGTTGCCTGAGCGCCATGAAAAATGCACTGTCTGCGATAATGCCTGCCCTGCTCCCGTAGAGCCTGTAATACCTGTTATATGAAGCTCACGGGGCAGTAGCTGTGCACTTGCCAAAGGTAGCAAACCAAGTTGTATGCAGGTTGCAAAGCATCCTGGGTTAGCAATATTTTGCTGAGTGTGTTGTGCCGATTGAATCTGTTCGTGGTAGAGCTCAGGTAAGCCGTAGAGCCATTGCGTGGAAGGTGTGTAGCGAAAATCTTGGCTAAGGTCAATGATGCGAATATGCTGGGGAATCTGCTGTGCCGAAAGGAATGCCTTTGCTTCGCCATGACCCAAACACAGAAAGAGAACATCAATGTCGTAGGAAAGTTGGTCGGTAAACAAGCGGTCGGTGTCACCGAGCAAATCTGTATGAACATGAGCAACAGGCTTACCAGCGTTGCTTGTGCTGTGTATGTACACAAGCTCGACGTAGTTGTGATGTAGCAGAAGCCGAATCAATTCGCCACCCGTGTAGCCAGCGCTTCCTACAATACCGGCACGTATTGGATTCATAGAGGAATATACGCTATTTCCAACGAGTAATATCTATCAACCGTGGTAAAAAGGCTCGCAATGCTTCGTCCCAGTATGACCACGCATGCTTACCAGGAGTTTCATGATATTCATATCGTAGACCAAAAGAATACAGTGAATCACGAAATTCACGGTTTCCTGGGACAATGTGAGCAAGTTGGTCATGAATACCTGTTGCGAGGTAGATGTACGGTAAACGAGCTTTGCTTGCAGAGTCCAGTAGAGATGCACGCTTACACAGCGTGAAGACGCTGTTTGTATCGCGTGCGCGGCTGCGAGGATCTTTCCCGAATGCTTCTTGCAGGCTTAGTAGTGCAACATCGCCATTCTTTCCCTGAGCAGATTGGTATGCTTGCTCGCGCTGCACAAGGTCGCGCGGCATAGTGAGAGCACCGCTAAATGATGCTGCAACGCGGTATTTGTGCTGGTACTTCAAAGCCAGCATAATTGCTCCGTAACCGCCCATTGATAATCCTGCAATAGCTTGCTGACTTGTATCGATCGCATACCGCTGAGCAAGTATTGCGGGAAATTCACCAGCAATGTATTGTTCGTAGCGATGCTGTGGATGAGCAATGCTGTTGACATACCATGAATTCCCGGCATTAGGCATAGCGATGATGAGGTCGAACCATGATGCGTACTCACGCAGGCGTGTTTTTGTAGCCCAATCCCTATGGCTGCCACCCCAGCCATGTAATAAGTACAATACGGGATATCGCCGTACTGTGTCGTAGTACTCTGGTATGATGATAGAGAAAGCAGTTGTTGTCCCTAACGCTTGTGAATATGCACTATCTACAAGAAGGGCTTGGGCATGAACACGCTGGATAGTACTCCAGAAGCCTATGGCAGGAAGCACTGCTGCGAACAGGTATCGTATCATAATTGTTGGTTTACCGAGTAGAACATCATTGCTTGATTCGATACGATTTTTGCAAAGCCTCGCACATCTTGACCTGTCCATGCATTGTTCATTTCACCATACTTACCAAAGCGTGATTGCATGAGGTCGTGCGGTGATTCGATGCCAACAATGTGAAAACGGTATGGTGCGAGAAAAACGCTAACTGTTCCGCTAACAGTCTCTTGCGTGCTGTGTAATAAAGCCTCGCAATTACGCATAGCGGGTTCAAGAAATTGTCCTTCATGTAGCAGTGTGCCATACATAGCTGAAATCTGTTCCTTGAGCATGAGCTGTGCTTTTGTCAGCGTGTGCTTTTCTAGCGTATGATGTGCTTTGATGATGATAAGAGGCGCTGCTGCTTCGAAGCCCACACGCCCCTTGATGCCAATAATTGTATCTCCAACATGAATATCCCGACCGATGGCGAAGGGCTGTGCAATCTGTGTTAAACGTTGAATTGCTTGTACAGGCGGCATAGTTTCCCCATTAATTCCTGTAAGTTCGCCGCGAGTAAAGTGCAAGCGTACTTCTTCGGGCATGTTTTTAGAAAGGGGTGTTGGAAACGCGCTATCAGGAAGATATTGATGCGATGTGAGGGTTTCTTTACCTCCAACTGTTGTTCCCCACAAACCCTTGTTGATAGAGTACTGTGCCTTTATCCAGTCTTGCTGGATGCCGTGTTGCTGCAAAAATGCAATTTCTTCCTCGCGAGAAAGTTTATTGTCGCGGATAGGTGTGAGAATAGGAATATCGGGGATAAGCACTGTGAAAGCGACATCGAATCGTACTTGGTCGTTGCCTGCGCCTGTCGAGCCGTGTGCAACGTAGTCTGCATCAACGTTCTTCGCATAGCGAGCTACTGCTAGTGCTTGGAAAATACGCTCGGCGCTGACAGAAAGCGGATATGTGTTGTTTTTGAGAACATTACCGAAGATGAGATACTTAATGCACTGCTCGTAGTAATTCTGCGTTTCATCGAGTGTGATGTGCTTTTCTACGCCAAGTGATAGGGCTCGGGACTCAATGTCGCGGAGTTCATCTTCCGAGAATCCGCCAGTATTGACTGTAACAGAGTGGACAGTTTTCCCTTGAGCAAGAAAGTACTTGACACAATACGATGTATCGAGACCGCCGGAAAAAGCGAGAACAACAAGTTGGGACATAAGGAGATTGTGTAGTGAAGATAATACAAACTGTGAGCGAAGGCTGTATGTTACACCGCAGTGATATAGCATTAGCCAATGCGAAGGGCAATTATACAGAAAATCGTCCCTTTTCGCAAGGAGGACGTATACAAAGTATATTGTGGTATAGCAACAGTATCCCAGTGCTTGTCCAGGCTATACATGTAAAGCTACTGGTGACTAAAATTCTCTTGGGAAATTCTTTCGCTGGCTGCGCAAAAATTTCATAATTTTGTATCTCTAGTCTGCTACAACATTCTTTCGTCGTAAACAATTTCTCGTTGTTTTTTCTCCCAATCTTTTCAAGGAATACTGCCATGTCGGTTGTCGCAACACCCACGACAGCGCCTGCAACAAATGGTCATACTAGCGGAAGTGCCAGCAGTGCGTTGAAAGCTACGAAAACTCCAAAACAAAGCTTCAATAATCCGTTTGATTACTATAATACGAGCAGTCTCTTTTCGCCCGAAGATCGTCTGATTCGCGAGACTGTACGCTCCTTTGTGGACGAAGAAGTACTGCCAATTATTGAAGAGCACTATCATGCTGGAACATTCCCTATGCATCTTGCAAAGCGTATGGCAGAGCTAGGGTTGTTTGGCATTACATTACCACACGAGTACGGTTGTGCTGGTGCGAGCTATACTGCATACGGACTGGCAATGATGGAGCTAGAGCGCGGTGATTCGGGACTACGTTCCTTTGCTTCTGTGCAGAGTTCACTTGTGATGTATCCTATTTACACATACGGTAGCGAAGAGCAGCGAGCATATTGGCTTCCAAAACTTGCATCAGGCGAGATTATAGGCTGCTTTGGACTCACAGAGCCCGATTATGGTTCAAATCCCGGTGGCATGATTACTACAGCGAAAAAGACAAGTAACGGCTTCGTGCTCAATGGCGCAAAAATGTGGATTACGAACGGGAATATTGCTGATGTTGCAGTCGTATGGGCGAAGCTTGATGGAGTCGTACGAGGATTTCTTGTGGAGAAGGGTACTCCGGGCTTTACTGCTCCCGAAATGAAAGGGAAGCACTCACTTCGTGCATCAGCAACAGGCGAACTTGTGTTCCAAGATTGCGAAATCCCTGAGTCGAATCTTTTGCCGCATGTGGAAGGATTGAAAGGTCCGCTAAGCTGTTTAACGCAAGCCCGCTATGGAATTGCATGGGGAGCAATTGGTGCTGCAATGGCGTGCTACGAATCAGCACTGAAGTATGCAAAGACACGCATTCAATTTGGTAAGCCAATTGCTAGTTTTCAGCTTGTTCAGGAAAAGCTTGTGTGGATGCTGAACGAGATTACAAAAGCACAGCTTCTTGCACTGCGCTGTGGTCAGCTTAAAGATGCTGGAGAAGCTACACCACAACACGTCTCGATGGCGAAACGTAACAACGTGTGGATGGCACTAGAAGTCGCACGCTTAGCACGTGATATTCACGGTGCAAATGGTATCCTGGGCGAGTATCCTATTATGCGGCACATGGCAAATCTTGAGTCTGTCAAAACTTATGAAGGAACACACGATATTCATACGTTAATTCTGGGTGCAGATATTACAGGCATTCCAGCATTTGAATAGAGGTTGTGAGCTTGTGTCATGTACATACGCTGTGAGTAACTACTATGAGCTTTGTAGAACTGATAGATAAGCATAGTGCTACGCTGAAGGCAGCAGTAGAGGCAAATGCTGCTCGGCAGTACTTCGCGCACTGGAATGAATCGCCGAGCAAAAAAGTGTATGGCGAAACAGCTGCCGAGGAGGGAGAAGCGGCATTCAAAGCGTTACTCCATCATAAATTCACTCGCCTGTTACAGACGAACGAAATAAGCTGGCATGGAGAGGAAGAGTCGCCATTCGGATTCCCACTTGGTATTCACTACCCTTTGTTTGCCGTTGAGCATCTTATGACAAAAGCCCACAATGCCAAAATGCAATGGCAGACCCTTTCGCCTCTCGAACGAGCTTGTATCCTGATTGAAACTCTTGAGCAAGCAGGCACAGGCAAAACCTTCTTCGAGATTGCCCATGCAACGATGCATACCTCAGGACAAAGCTTTGCGATGTCGTTTCAGGCTTCTGGTCCTCATTCGTTTGACCGCGCTCTTGAAGCAATTGCATTGGGCTACAGGGAACAAGCGCAGTTTGCTGAAGAAACAACATGGACAAAACCTGTTGGAGCAGCAACTATTACCGTGAAGAAGCATTTTCACATTGTCCCGAAAGGAGTCGGGCTTGTGATAGGGTGCTCAACATTTCCTGTGTGGAACACGCTGCCAGGCTTGTTTGCAAGTCTTGTTACGGGTAACCCAGTTATTGTCAAACCTCACCCAAAGTCTGTTCTTGCTATTGCTATTGTTGTGGCAAGTATGCAGCAAACACTTCGTGATAGAGGTATAGACCCGCATCTTGTGCAGCTAGCTCCTGATAGCTCTGCAAATCCCTTGACATTAGAACTTGCTGAGCATCCTGCTGTTGGTATTATTGATTTTACGGGTGGTGCATTTGGCGATACCCTTGAGAACATTGGGCGCTCGCATGGCAAGGCTGTGTTTACTGAGAAAGCAGGCGTCAATGGTGTTATTCTGGAAAGTGTTGACAATCTTGATGCTGTTCTGGATAATCTTGCATTTACCCTTTCGCTATACAGTGGGCAGATGTGCACAACATCGCAAAATTTCTTTATCAATAAACACGGTGTGAGGGAGGGTAGTGCAGTTATACCTTTTGATGACGTCGCTCAGCGTCTTGCTCAGAAGATTGATGCGCTCATGCAAGACCCTAAGATGTCTGGAATTGCAGGCAGCATTCAGAACGCGACAACACTAGACCGTATTCAGAAAGCAAGAGAATTAGGATTAGAAATCATACGAGATTCGCAGCCTGTTGTTCATAGTGGATTTCCTCATGCTCGGACAGCATCGCCACTACTTTTAAAAGCACGTGTAGAAGACCATGATATCTACGAGCGAGAGTGGTTCGGTCCAATTAGTTTCCTTATACCAACGGATGGCTTCGACCATAGTCTGCATCTACTTCTACGTAGCCTGAGGCGCAAAGGTGCTTTGACGACATTAGTGTATACGATAGATAAGGCACAGCGCGAACAAGCAGAACACGCTATCATTTTTGAAGGTAAAGCACCTGTCGCGTTCAATTATGTTGGTGGGATTTTTGTCAATCAATCCTCGGCATTTAGTGATTTTCATGGTGCGGGGGCAAATCCTGCTGGTACTGCTTCATTTACTGATGCAGCATTTGTTGCTAGTCGCTTCAATATGATTGGCGCGCGCGAAGTAGTGCGCTAGAGTTTTCTGGGCAAATAGTGCAAAACCATCGCTGACGCCGTTGCATGCAATGCAACGGCGTCAGTGCTATCTATTATCATAACCATCAGTACAGTGATGATATGAGACTTATTGAGGTCGGACAAGAACTTGAAACAGATTATGTCCACTCTGCTGATACTTGCGCTCAAAAGCAGTGATGGGTGTAGAGTACTGGAGTGTAGTGAATTCCACCGCATATCCTAGAAGTGAAGCAGCGAAAGCGAATTCTTCAGCATATAGAGACCAATTGGTACGAAGCTCTGTTATCGGTGAAAGAGCAAGCATTTGAGGGAAAAGTGGGTGCCCGTGCCAGCGGCGGAGAATGTGAGCGGGCTTGGGATAAGGGTTAGGATATAAGATTGCATGATACTCTATGCAATTGCCGTAGTGGCTTGCCAGTAAACGCCAAAAATCCTCTAGCTCTGCACGAATCAGAGCGTAGTTTGTTGTGTGCTGTTCTGGTAGGCAATGCTTCTGTAGTCGATGAACAGAGCGGTCGAGACCAACAACGAATGCAGACGGATACTGCTGAGCGAAAATACGTGTGCTTTCCCCCGTTCCACAACCTGAATCTATAACAAGCCGCTGCTTACCAGAAGACATAAAGAGAAGCTCGAAATGCTGAAATGCCTGTATGCTGAATTCTGGTATGGGACGCTGGTATACACTACTTGTGTGCTTGTGTACGAGGCGCACAAGATGAGGGTGAATATGTGCTTGGCGTGATAGGGGAGCTCGGCTTGTCATAGCATGCTTGTGGAGAACGTAGAGGCAGGATAAAGAACAAGAGAACAAGACAGCGAAAAACTTCCTTAAACTTACTAAAGAAATCGCATTGAATCTTGTGTAAGTTTTTTATCTTTGCGCCTGAAAAATATACCAATATTAGGACGAACCAATGCTACGAGTATCGCTTGCACAATAGAGATGCTTGTGTGCAAAGACTAGGATGCGCGTATTGAATGTGCCGTGTGATAACAACTTATGTTTCATCTTTTAGTGTAAAGGGTACTACAATGTCTATGAAAGTAATTGGTCTGCTCTTCGGCATGGAGCAATCATTCCCTCCGGCGTTGGTTGAACGAATCAATAGCACCGCGCCGCCGAATATTCGTGCAGAATTTGTGAAAGTTGGCGGAATCAAAATGGCGGACATCATGAAATATGATGTTATTCTTGACCGTATTTCGCAGGACATCCCGTTTTATCGTTCAATGCTCAAGAATGCTATGCTGAATGGTACACGAGTAGTCAATAATCCCTTTTGGTGGAGTGCCGATGACAAATTTTTTAACTATGCGCTGGCATCTAAGCTAGGCATTCCTATCCCTAATACTGTCCTTCTCCCCTCAAAAGATCATCCTCCGACAACAACGAGTGAATCCATGCGGAACTTGCAGTTTCCGCTAAACTGGGAAGAAATATTTGACTATGTGGGATTTCCTGCGTTTCTGAAGCCTCACAGCGGGGGTGGCTGGAAGCATGTGTATAAAGTACATAACCCGCAAGAATTCTTTGAAGCATATCACAAAACAGGGGATATTTGCATGACATTACAAGCAGGAATAGACTTTGATGAGTACTATCGTTGCTATGTCATTGGTAAGAAGTATGTCCACATTATGCCCTATGAGCCACGCAATCCTCATCATCTGCGCTATGTAGCAAACTTTTCACTGACACCAGAGCGCAAACAACAACTGGAAGAAATTTGTCTGAAAATCGTCCATGCGCTGGGGTATGATTTCGACACTGTGGAATTTGCAGTAAAAGATGCTGTACCGTACGCAATTGATTTCTTGAATCCGGCTCCCGATGCAGAAGCTTCATCGGTACAGCCTGAGAATTTTGAGTGGGTTCTGGAGCATGCTGCTAAATATCTTATAGAGGTTGCAGAACAAGGTCGCATAATACCATCAGAATATACGTGGAGCGAGTTTATCAATCCGCAGAGTCTTATAGCAAAATCTTCTACAGCGACTAAATCTCGTGCTACGAAAGCACCTGCTCAAAAAAAAGCCGCAAGTACTGAGAAAAAGACTACAACGAAGAAGTCTCCCACGAAAAAATAGCATCGGCACAAGAGTTTATACATGCGGGGCAACGATATGCTTGCTCCGCATGTTCGCTTATAGCAAAGCGCTTGGCTCTGTACTGTACAGCAAAAACCTAGATAGTAGGGGAAATGCTTACTTGTGCGAATATATGTCTAAGATAGCAATACATAAGTTCGGCAAACGATGAAGTACATTATGGTCTTATGAATCCTGTTGTAATTAGGTCGAGAAGGCATCGGTGGTTATGCTACAGCAGTGGGAGTATTGTGCTTATTGTGCTTGTGTGGGCTTGTGCGTCACAAATGTCATATATCAAAAGCCTGTCCGAAGCTCCACCTGTTGACTACATCACAACGATGCATATTCCTTATCCTATTATCTTTCTGCATGGCTTAGGACAGAAGGCATCGGTATGGGATGCGTATGCTGTGAGGTATTACGAACAAGAAATTGGCTTAGTGCATGGTGGTGTTCTGCGTATAGTGAATGGTAAGCCAAAGATTGATAATGTCCCGCAACGTTCAGTACAAACAGGATATGCAGATTTTTTCACTGTTGCGTTTTCTAATCCCGTGGATTCAATAGGTGCATGGGAACGTGAACTTGAAGGGTTTTTGCCACTAGTGTTTGAGCGTACGAGAGCAGAAAAGGTTATCTTGATAGGCTACAGCATGGGCGGGGTAACAGCGCGGTACTATTTGACAAAGAATATCAGCAACCATCGCACAGAGCGCTTGATTACAATTGGCTCACCGCATCAAGGCTCACCATTTGCGCGTATATGGCAGTGGAAGACTGCGTTGGTGGCGAAGTCGAAAGATGCTAGTTTTGTTGTGAAGCCTCTTGTCGATAAAGCGTTGGAGCTTCTTGCTACGTTAGAAACAGACGTGCCGGCTGATGCTCCTGCTGTTCGTGATTTGCAACGTCCTGAAGATGGGGGAGAATTTATGCGGAGAATTGGCTCTGTGCCTCATCCTCTCGATGTAGAATATGTGAGCGTTGTTGGCAAGGTTGAGCTGTGGAAAGAAGGAAAAAACCTGAGTAAAACGGCTGCTATGGATGTGCTGCGAAGAGCCCTAGGAGCTATTGGCTTTGGTATTGAAGCAATGTTTGAGCCAGGTGATGGTGTTGTGAGTGCCTCTAGTCAAACTATGAATGAATTGCCATGGTTTCGTGCAGACAAAAATCGTCAAAAAATTTCTCGCACTGTTACTCTGTCGTCCGTTCACGAGGATCATTTGAAGCAGAGCACGGAAATTCAGCGGATAACACTAGAAAGTAAGCCTGAGTTCAAGGGCGCTGAGTTCTATCGCACTACTACTGCTCATGGGTCTGCTGTGCAGATGACGCTAGAATTTGTGGATTATCTGCCACCAAAAAAATGTAGTGTAGAGCTTACTATCACTCCTCAGAATGGTGTAGCTCAACGCATACGAATTCCTCCTGATAATATTGCCCTTGTAAAGAAGAGCAATGGTGCTATTGTGGCTCAAGCTACTGTTCTTCTTACGCAAGTACCGCAAATAGAATGGTCTCGTCCAGCAGACATTGATATTGTTATACGCAATACCTTCGGCAACGAAGCGCGTACCTCGAAGCGGTGGCAGCCGATCTTCGTGCCATAGTTGCGGTGCGTTTGCGGTTATACATACGGTGTACTGTAGACGTGTGGTTGACTGGGGATGCACGCTGTAGTTGTCAAGAAAGTACTCTGATGTTTCCGTTCAGTATCGATTGGTAGTGGCATAGTCTCAGTCTCATTGACACAGCTTTCATTGTCTGCTATACTTCTATGGTATATGCCTCAAATTCGAAGCGATTGTTTGTATTTTCTGCTCCAAGCGGCGCGGGTAAAACAACAATTGCTCGTCATCTTTTAGACACATATGCATTTATGCAATTTTCTGTCTCGGCAACGACACGACCGCGTCGAGAACATGAGGTTGATGGGAAAGATTATTACTTTCTGAGCGTAGAAGAGTTTGAAGCCGCAATACAGCGTGGAGAGCTCATTGAGTATGAGCGCATTTTTGGAAATTACTACGGGACGCTGCGGAGCGAGGTAGAACGAGCACTTGCAGCAAACAAAGTGCTTGTATTTGATATTGACGTCAATGGTGCACTAAGCCTGCAAAAAGCATACCCTCGCGAGTCGCTGCTCATTTTTGTTGCACCCCCAAGCATGGAAGTACTTGCTCAGCGCTTACGAGCACGAAATACAGAATCACAAGAGCAGCTTGCTCTTCGCTTAGCACGAGCAGAGATGGAACTTCAACAGCAATCGCGGTTTGATGAAGTTATCGTGAACGATGATTTAAATAGAGCCTTTGCTCATGCTCGTTGTCTTGTGGAGCGCTATGCTATGCCTCTGCAGTGCTGATGCGTAGCCAAAGTGCAATCTCCAGTGGGTATCGTTCAGTAGTATCTACAGCTATTGAATCTGTGTATCGTCAACTTTTTGTCCACGAGTTGGTGCAATGTATGGATATTCGTCGTCAGTTTCGGCGCTTACAAGCTCTTGGTATTAAAAAAGCTCTCCAGATGAAGTGGGAAAACTTCTTATGGACAAAGTTGTTTTCCTTTGGCGAGCTACTAGGATTAAGCATTTTGCCATCGCATTTTTACAGTCCTGTGCCAAACACACGTATACTTCGCAAGACGATGCATCGGTGGAATAGACCATCTGCGCTTGCAGGCGTTGCAATTTCGCTTGAAAATCATGAAACATTCTTGCGGTGCCTTGAGCCATATGTTCATGAAATAGCGTCGCTGCCGGCATATGCACAGGTTGTACAGCAAGGTCTAGGCGAAGGATATTCTGAGGTTGATGCGCACATACTTTACCTTGTGCTGCGGTATATTAAGCCAAGACACATGATAGAGGTTGGTTCAGGAGTATCGACACTTTTTGCGCTGGAGGGTCTTCGTAGTAATACAGTGGAATGCGGTAAAGCTGCCAGTATGACCTGCATCGAGCCATATCCGCGACGAGGCTTACAAAAACTTGCGGATTCGGGCGAAGTACATCTTGTTCAGGATGTTGTCCAAAATGTTCCAGTCGAAACATTTCATGTGCTACAAGAAAACGATGTGCTATTTATTGATTCAAGCCATGTTCTCAAGCTCGATAGTGATGTTCAGTATCTGTATCTTGAGGTCCTTCCACAACTCAACAAGGGTGTTGTTATTCATATACATGACGTGTTCTTTCCTTTTGCTACCCCAGAGCCTGAGGTATGGATTTTCCGCCAACATCAGTTTTGGAATGAATCGCCGTTTGTACAAGCGTTTTTAGCGTTTAACACAGCATTCGAGATTATGCTATGTGGGAGTTATGTTCATCATTATGCCCCACATGCTTTACAGCGTGTGCTCCCGTCATACGACCCAGCATGTATGCTTGCAAGTTCACTCTGGATACGAAAGGTGGTGTGATGATTATTCTCGTGGAGCGTATTGGACGTAGCATTCTGCGTTTTGCAGAGGAAGTAGGACGGCTAGTGTTATTATTAAGTGCAGTCGTGCGCTATATACCGCGTGTAGTCAAGGATAGAAAGCTTGTACTCGAGCAAATGTCTATTGTGGGTGCAGACTCCCTACCATTAGTTATTCTTATAGGTGCATTCACGGGAGCAATTGCTGCACTACAAGCTACAAACCTTTTCGCAAAGTTTAATCTTATTGGTATTGCTCGACCATTTATTGGCGGATCTATTGCAACCGTTGTATTTACAGAACTAACCCCTGTGCTCACAGCTCTAGTGATTGCTGGAAGGGTGGGTGGAGCAATGACCGCACAGCTAGGAACGATGCAGGTCTCTGAGCAGATAGATGCACTAGAGATGATGGCAATTGACAAGAATCGCTATCTTTCCATGCCGCGCGTTATTGCCGCACTGACTATGATGCCAGTGCTTGCGGTCTTTTCTAATGTTGTTGCTATTCTTGGGGCATATATGCTGACAAGTCTCAAGTTTGATTTCTCTGTGCAGATGTTCTTTGACTCTATTCAGCGCTTTTTCAGCATCGGTGAAATCGTTCTGGGGCTAACAAAATCAGCGGTATTTGGTGGAGTAACGGCGCTTATTGGGTGTCATGTGGGATATATGACAAGCGGTGGGGCTGAAGGTGTTGGCAAGAGCACAGTACGCTCATTTACGCTCTCGGCTGCTTCTATCCTGCTCCTTGATGCTGTATTAGGAGGTGTGCTCTAAACAAGCCCCTACTAGCGCACAATACGCATGTCGCGGAAGCACGCATAGAGTACTATTACCATGAGAGTGTATGTTGTTGTAGTAGCAAGAATCGAGGGGGAGAAAAACTTGAGCGCCGTACCGAAAGACTTTTTAGGGGCAATCCGCATGCCATCGAATGTAACAAACGAGAAGACTTCGTCGATAATAAGGTGTGTAATAAATCCTACCAAAGCGCTTGCTGCAGCTGCGTTTTTGATAAGAGCTGGTGAAAGCCGAAATGCTTGATATACGAGCGCACCCCAAATAATAGCTGCAGGAATGCTGTGAAACATGCCTCGATGAACTGAACATTCTTGCATGAGTCTGCGTATACCGTACCTTACAACGACATATACTCCTAGTGCTATGAGGATAATTTGTGATGATGTGAAGCGATTAATCCCCATGCCCTGTAAGACAAATACTGGCGATAATACGCTTGCAAGCCCGAATGCCATGTCGTTAGGTCGGCTATTGGGACTATCAATGTCTGGTAGCATGCTGCTGGCACACGCGATGAGAGAACATGCTGCTGCATCGGTCAGTGGTATGTGGAGGTGATAATACGCAACGCTACCACTGATAGCCCCGATAGCTATACCACCACTCAGATGATGAATAAATTTACCCACGCGTAACTTTGTGAATTTCTTGTGTGCTACGAGACCTGCTCAGTCAAAATCTTCGACATTGCTTTATGAATCCGTCCGTTTGTTGCGAGCATTGTGCCATTGTAGAGGTTATGTGGCGAGCCATCGTACTGGGTTATCATTCCTCCTGCTTCTTGAAGGAGTAACTTTCCTGCCGCTACATCCCATGCGTTGAGGCTTACTTCCCAGTATCCATCGAAGCGTCCTGCTGCGAGGTATGCTAGGTCTAAAGCTGCTGAGCCTAGTCGACGTACAGGAAGACCCATACGGACAAAGCGAGAGAAGTGGTCTATGCAATTCTGCGGATTCTCCCATGCATTGTACGGAAACCCTGTTACTAGAATAGCATCTTCAAGGTTATCAGTTGTTGAGACAGAAAGGGCTTGACCATTCAAGTATGCTCCACCGCCATGTGTTCCTGTGAAGAGTTCACTGGTCATAGGTGCGTAGATAACGCCGCAGAGGAGCTTCCCAGATTGTTCGGCGGCAATGCTCACACAAAAAATAGGGATAGAATGAGCAAAATTGACAGTTCCGTCAAGAGGGTCGATAATCCACCGTATGGTGTCAGCGGGTGCTCCTGTAGAGCCACTTTCCTCAGCAAGAAAGATGTGGTCGGGGAAAGCAGAGTGGATGCATGAAATAATCATATCTTCTGCTCTGTGGTCATATTCTGTAACGAGGTTATGTCTGCCTTCTTTGCTGTCAATGCGAAATGAAGTTCCAAAAGCTTCTTTCAGCATGTTTCCAGCTTCTAAAGCAGCTTTCTGAGCAATGCTGAGGAGGTGGTCATGAGACTGCAACGACATATCTGCGCATGGATTGGAGGAAGCGTTATCGTTTGTGCTCTTCACGGGCAAATTGAATATAGTCCGTAACAGCAGGTGTTCCGCCATTGGCGCGGACAAGCATAGCAATCTGCGCACGGTGATATGCGGAGTGGATGGGAAAGTGTGTAAGAATTTCCAGAAGAGTATTGGTGTACTCGTTGCCAAGTGTGTTTGTATAGGTAAAGGAAAGAGTAGAAAGATCGCTGTCTTGTTTGCTCGATAGATACTCTTTCCATAGGGTATATGCCTCAGGAATACGCTGGTGCAATGCCTCAGGCGTCATACTCTCCCACACAGGAAGAGCAGCACTGGGCTGAGCACAAACACGAGCATACCAGATATACTGCGCTGCGACAATATGTGACATAAGCTTGATTGCTTGTGCTCTGTCTGCTTCTGAAGCAGTAGAAGGCAAGGATTCTATGCTAGCAAGTGTGCGTTTGTTTGCCCACAGTGTATAGTCGAGCTGGTCGAGAAAATGTGCAATTGTCATATGTTCTAAACGAATAATTATGGGCGTTACAGTGATTTTAGGTGTTTGATAACCTCGTATGCAGCATTGATGCGCTGTGCCTTCTCGCGCGCTTGCTGCTGAGCTGTATAGTCAAGCTGGCTAACACGGTCAGGATGATACTGCATCATGAGCTTTTTATACTGCCTTTTAATATCGTCTGTGCTAGCATGAGAGGGTAAACCGAGAACACGCAAGGCTTCGTCAAGGCTCATACCGTTGTATCTAGGTGATGCTTGACGATGCTTGTGGGAAGAGGATTGATGCTGATGCTTAGCATTGCTCTGCCGAGAGTTGGCTGCCTCGTCTATGAGGCGTTTAAGCCGCTCTTCCTCCGTTTCGATAACGCTATGTCGTGTGTGTGACGAAGAGCTTCTGCGTAGCTCTTCAAGTATGGTAGGGTCAAGGTTTGTGTAATCGGGGTCATTGCGGAGCAGATCGTTGAGGTATGCTGACCCGATACGGCGTATTCTATCCCAAAGCTGTCCCATGTCTGTGTGTAGCAAGGAAGGTGATGTGGAAAGTAGAAAATATGGCTACAATACACGTGCTACAATACACGTTGTATTCGGCGCTGTACTGTATCGCGTAGGAATTTGACACAGTTAAAGACGATTCCGGGATTTTTATGGTGTACATCAGCACGCAGGTATTCTCGGTACGTGCGCGCGGGATTACCAAAACTATTGCGTGCCGAAGTTAGAGGACGCTCCACAAGCACTACATCGGAAAACACCCATGTGGCGCGATGTCTAACGCGATGGTAGTGTTCATAATCCATAGCGTAACGGTAGTTCATACTGAATGTGCCAAAGCGCTCCCAAATACGTCGGTGGTAGTAGATTGCTTGATGGGCTGTAGGCAGCTTGTGGCTAGGAAGAGAAGGCGAACCAACAAGCTTTGTTGCTGCATGCTCAAATGTCAGTCGTGCTTTACCATAGATAATATCGGCATCGGGCGATGTTTGTAGGACTGTAAAGAAGCGAGAAAGAGCATCTTCTGACACAAAGAAGTCTCCGGCATTAAGAAATCCAATATACTTTCCACTATGGCGAGCGATTCCTTTATTGAAGGCTTCCGACACTCCACTGTCTTGCTCACTTACCCACCATGTGATTCTACTACCGCGTGCCTCAGCATACTCACGAATAAGAGCTGGCGTGCTGTCTGTCGAGCCTCCATCTATAACAATATACTCTAGGTTAGGATAATCTTGTGCAATGACGCTTTCGATTGTTGGACAGATAGAGCGTTCAGCATTGTAGCAGATTGTTACAATGGTAACAAGGGGCAATGATGTTGGAGCGTGCTCTAATAACATTGCGAGTGCTCAATTCGAATAAATCGTTCATGCCAATAGCAATGGGCACAGGTGACATACAGATGCGCAGCGAAAATACAAAATTTGGACTGATTTTTCCCGAAGAAAATTCTCCCATACAAAGTGGAGAAAATTGAGTATATTCGGTTCAGCAAATGCTTGAGCATCTTTTACAGTACTTTATCGAATGCCAAAACGCATGATAACGATAGTGCTTTATATGGCGCTTGCCATCATAACAGTGTTTTTTGTGATTACAATCTACAATGCCTTAACTGCTCCAATGCTCTGCAACGTTCCGGCACCACAATACCCAGAGCAGTACGCTTCGAATCCTCTTGTTTCTGTTCTTATTCCTGCACGTAATGAGGCAACAACAATTGCAAATTGTCTGGCTGGACTGTTGGGGCAAACGTACAAAAATTTGGAAATTATTGTGCTAGATGACTATTCAGAAGATAAAACCGCGGAAATTGTTCGGGAATTTGCGCAGCATTATCCGCAAGTTCGTCTTATATCAGGCAGACCATTGCCTACCGGCTGGACGGGTAAGAACTGGGCATGTCAGCAATTGAGTGCTGCAGCGCGCGGAGCAATTTACATTTTTACAGATGCTGATAATACTCACGCGCCCAATGCCGTTGAAAATACCGTGCGCTGGATGCAACGCTACGACCTAAGTATGCTTTCTGCGTTTCCTCAGCAGCAGACTGAAACGTTGCCTGAGCAACTTTCCGTGCCTGTTGTGGATATGTTTGTCTATGCAGCACTGCCCCTATGGCTGACGTACGTATTACCATATCCATCACTCTCTGCTGCAAATGGGCAGTGGATTGCTTTTACACGGCAGGCATACGTGGAGCTAGGTGGGCATTTGTCTGTGCGGCAGCATATTGTGGAAGACATAGAACTAAGTCGAGCAACGAAGGTGCATGGGTTACGCATGATAACTGCTGCTGGTACAAATCTTGTGTTCTGCCGTATGTATCACAGTTTCGATCAAGTCTGGACAGGATTTACAAAGAACTTGTTCGGACTTGTTGGATACAGCACCGTTGGCTTCTTTTCGTTGCTCGTGGTATTGTTTACTGCGTGTATTCTGCCATATTGCACAGTGTGGTTCGGCGAGTATCGCTGGATTTCATTGGGAATAATTGTCTCCAACCTTCTTCTGCGTCTCATTATTGCGGTAAAATATAAGCACCCGCTCTTTGCAAGCGTGGTACTCCATCCGATCAGCATCGGGTTCATTATAGCTATTGGTATCAATTCCTACATTCGCGTGAAGCGAGGGAAAATTGAGTGGAAAAGTCGGACAATTGACACAACAGGTCTTCTCAAGGGACTTCAGCTCGAAGAGCCGTATCAATTTAGTAGAGAATAGCTTCCTGTGATAACTCCTGTACAACACGATGCAGCACGTTCGTATCCATCACGTGTCCGCCGTCGAAGCGTATACATGGAAGATGTGCGCCAGCCTGAGCAAGCAAATCATGATGCCGATTGAGGCGCTCTGGGGTGAGAAATTCATCGTGAGAACCGATGACAAATGTAGCATTCATGCGTTCAAAAAGGTCTTTGTAGTGGCAAATATCAATCTCTGCTGGTATATCCCCAGCCCAGCAAATAACCCTATCAGGGCGGAATCCACCACGAACAATCCACCGCAGAAGAGTTGTTACTCCTTGAGAAAATCCTAAAGACCAAATCCGCATTTCTTCGCGCTTCAGTCCCTTCTCGTGTATTTGACGCAAAATGACATGCTCAAGCTGTTGCAAGTAAGCAACGTAATCGCTGACTTCAGCATCACGGTCTTCTTTTGTAGTCCACACTGCACCCACCCGTGTCCATTCTTTTACGTAAAACCGTGAAAGAGCTTCAGGGGCAACAAAAAATCGTGTTCCATTATCAAGTGTGCAAAAATGCCGTAGAAAGTACTCGGCGAGCTGTCCATATCCGTGTATAACGAACCAAATTTCGCGAGTAGCAGCAGACAGTGTGCCAAGTGAATAATACCGTGCTGTTTTCTGAACACGAATGTGATGAGCGGTGATACTACTACCGGAAGATGTTTCCGAAGAATCGTTGTTGGGCATACTGTACCTACTGTTCGAAGAGGAAATGTAATGTCTTATTGTTGGTGCTGGAACTGTGGTGAACGTTTATCAAGAAAAGCACGTGTACCTTCCTTGAAGTCTGGTGTATCACATAATGCTGCAAACCGTTCTGCTTCATAGTGCATGCCTTCAATATGTCCTAGCTCCTCAGCAGCAAGAATAGCAGACAATGCCTCACGTACGGCAGTTTGGCTGCGAGAGAGCATTACCTGAATAAAACGTTCAACACGAGCAAGTAAATTATCCTGCGATACAACGTCGTTGACAAGACCAATAGCGAGAGCATCTTGGGCACTAATCCGCTCGCCAGCAAGGATAAGCTCTGCAGCCTTAGCACGACCAACAAGTCTTGTCAAGCGTTGTGTACCTCCATATCCGGGCAGAGTGCCAAGCGATACTTCTGGTAAGCCTAGATAGGCGTTATCTGAAGCAAAGCGCAGGTGGCAAGCAAGGGCAATCTCGCAGCCGCCTCCTAACGCAAAACCGTTGATAGCAGCAATAACAGGTTTACCTAGATGCTCGATAAGGTTCATAACTGCTTGACCACGCTCGGAAAATGCTAGCCCGCTGTGAGAATCAAGCGTGTGAAGTTCAGATATATCAGCGCCAGCGGCAAATGCTTTTGTGCCACTACCTGTCAGCACTACTGCGTGAACAGTGCTATCATGCTGTGCCTGAACGAGAGCATGATGCAAATCTGCGAGTAGTTGGCCATTTAACGCATTCAGTTTGTCAGGACGATTCAGTGTGATAAGTGTGTAGCCTAACTTTTTTTCTGAGAGGAGGGTAAGATAGCTCATAACGCACAAGACTGCGAAAACATGAATACACTACGGATTACGTTGTTTCCATTCATTCCAGCCTCCAGTATAGACAAAGACATGCTGGAATCCAAGCTTGATAAGATGAGCAGCAAGGTCATGACTTAGCTCACAAGCACCTCCACCACAGTATGCCACAATAGGTTTGTTGCGAGGCAATCCAACAATGCGGTGGATGTGTTGCTCAAATTCTGGTGTGTAAATATTTATGGCGTTGCCAATATGTCCAAGCTGGTACTCTTTCGAGGGGCGAGCATCAATAAAAAGAACATCAGGATTTGCTAAGAGTTTCTCAACTTGCTCTATACGAATGTCGAGAGCTGTTGCTTGCACTGCTGGCTGCGATATCCTTTGTGGCTCAGGCGCTGGGTTAGACGAGGAGTTTGATGGAGAAATTGGCTGCACGCGTGTTGTGCTAGCAGTGCGAGACGCACTCTGCTCCTTGCGAGGTGTAGCAGCTTCTTCTTGAAGAGCGGCAGAAGAATGCGATGCATGCTGAGGCGTTGGCTTATGTGCAGAATGTGCTGAAGATTGTGTCAATGCTGTGGTATCGTCAGTGTGCAGTTGTGTGGGGTGAGCAAGTGCATTGATGAGAGAGTCAGGTGCGCTAAGTCGTTCTGTGCGGACAAGCGATAGCGGCGATGGAGAGAAGGCATTGTATAGAAGCGATAGAGCGCCAGATACAGTCAGTAGTGTAGCAATTTCGCGAATAAGGCGTAAGGTGGTGTTCATGTAAAGAAGTACAACAGAGGGAGACGATCAATATTAATCAGATCAGAAGAATTGTGATGCAATGAGGAAATTTACTCAAAAAAACAGCTTTTGAAAAGCGTTTTGTTATTGCATAAGTAGAATATAGACGACACTAAGGCTTCGGATAAGTCCAAAGCTCTCGTGATACTTGTGTGCTAAAGTGGTAAGAAGGCTTATTTTGCACCCTCAACACTTTTAACAAGAACTGAGGATATCTCGAAAAGCTTTTTAATATTCTCGTGGGGTACGGGTGTCCCTTTCTCTAGATTAACTAACGCTTTGATTTCTGGAAGTCGAGCGGTAATGCTTTTCACTAAGTCATTGTTTTTTGCTTGTGTGGTGAGACCATTCATCTCGCCAATCAAGTATTCAACAAGCTTAGGATTGCGAATGACAGAAGTGGCATCAGCAACATAGTTGCTCGACAAGGACTTGGTTACAACATGCAAGGCTTCGAGCCAACCGCCAATCGTTACGAGAACTGCGGCATCCTTATCGAGGCGATTCAATTTCTCCTTGACGGTGTTTTGCTGGTCGTCGAGCATAGAGCGTACTTCTGACCACTTACCTTGCTTGACAAGTGCAAACATTTTATCGTTCAACGATTGCTCAATGTTAGCATTAAGTTTGCTACTGAGACTTGCAACAGTTGTTGCCATGTCAGCAAATTTGTTCTGCTCTTTTGCTTGAATAGCAACAAATGCATCGCAGATACGCGTTCCAAGATTCAGTGCAATCGTGTACTTGTTGGCGTAATTGCTGCGCTTGTTGAAAGTCGGTAGTGATTTCCAGTTTACTTGGGCTTTGGATAAGCTGTCTAGGTTATGAAACACAAGTGCCGATGGTGGCACATACACTTGAGTTTCGATTTGAGCAAGGGATATAGTCTGTATGCTGAAAACAATGGTAGCAACAGCTACTATATGGCGAAGAATAGAAATATTCATACAATCCTCTCAGACACGGTATTAGGAGTGAAACATGGAACAACTATAGCTGAGTATGTGGTCAGTAATTCTGAAGGATTTTTGCAGCTTATACAGCGCGAAGATAGCTATACTCTGCTCTTGTGGACTACCTCCAAACTAGAATGTTTTATCAGTAGAGCCTAGAGTACAATAATTTATGCTTATGGTTTATGCGTTTGTAAGCAGAGCACTGAAGGTTATTGTCAAATAATACGCGCATTGTAAGATAGCAACAGCATATCGAGAAGTTTAAGGCTTCATAGTAACTGAAAGTAAAGTACAGGATTATTTGGTTTACTTTATTATTTGGTTTACTTTCAAGAAAACTACAAGTAAAGTACGGAGTAGTATGTGCCCTTGTCCGTACCTATACTGCTCACAAGAAGTGTAGTGTGAATATAGGTAGTACGATGTTGGCAGAGCTGCAGCAAATATAGTCAAAGTTTCACATTTTTCTACTGCAATCTTCTAATCCATGCTCTTAACAGTAGGCGGACAGGCAACGCATGGAACCAGCTATAGTTTTTGGTTTGGTTTTCCTTGCGAGTTCGTCTATATTTACGCCGTGTACGTACAAAAGCTTTTCTACTATATTCTGAGGTTTCGTCTATGCAGCTTCATGAGTTTGAGCGTGGTTTGCAGGGTCGTGTAGCAATTGTTACAGGTGCAGCTGTTGGAAATGGTCGAGCATTTTGTGAACGTCTTGCTGAGGAAGGTGCGCACATTGTGATTGCAGATATTGCCGATGCAAGCGAAACAGTACAAACAACGCAAACTATTGGTACGCAAGTCTTGAGCTTGCGCGTTGACGCTACGAATCCCCAAGATGTTCACATGATGGCGCAAGAGGTTTTGCAACACTTTGGGCGCATAGATATTCTTGTGCATAATGTAGGTAAGTATGAAGAAGAGCCTTTTGAGCTGCTTTCATTTGAGCAATGGCGACATATGCTCGAGCTTAATCTGAATAGCCTATTTCTCACAACAAAAGCTGTCTTGCCGGCAATGAAAGAAAGAGGGTTTGGTCGCATTATCGCACTGTCTTCCGACACTGTATGGCTGGGCACGCCATATCTCACACACTATGTTACTGCAAAGATGGGAGTTATAGGATTTATTCGTTCCCTAGCAAGCGAGGTTGGTAAGTATGGTATCACTGCTAATGCGGTTACCGTTGGGCTTACAGCGATTCAGCGTCCTGAACAAGGGGGACGGGTGAGTAGCTCTATCCTGGAACATATTTTACCAACACAGAGTGTTCATCGTGCTGATGAACCACATGATATAGCAAACGTTGTGGCATTTCTTGCTTTGCCGGCTTCTGGAATTATCAATGGACAAACAATCAATGTTGATGGTGGCGTTGCACGGCACTAAAATTCTTTGCTCCACTATTTTCATACGTATGCACGAGATACAATGACCGCCTGCAACTAACTGCCGTTAGCCATCACTTGTTTTTTCATGTACTGTTACATATTCTTAGTTTATGCGTAGCGTCTATACTAGTATCCTGCTCACCCTGTGCAGCATAATGGTGCTGATTGTAAGCACTGCAACGGCACAAAACACACGGGTATCGTCCAAAAAGCAATCGTCTGCGAAAACAGCAAAAACCAGCGCCCCAACAGTCAGCTCAAGGCCATCAAGCTCAGCCTCTTCTACATCGAGCACTGTACCACAGGTAGGTGCAGGAGCAGCCCAGCCTCGCTCGAGTACAAGCTCTACATCATCCGAGCAAGGCATCACACCGAGTCTTGCAGCAAGTGGATTGCAAGAAGCGTTAATACAGGGCATCCGTAAAGGAGTAGAGCTTGTTTCGAAAACTGATGGGTATCTTGGCAATCCCTTAATTAAAATTCCTTTTCCTCCAGAATTTAGTGCAGTAGAGAGTGCTGTGCGAAAAATTGGTCTGGGAAGTGTTGCCGACCAAGCCGTTGTATCAATGAATCGTGCTGCTGAGCAGGCAGCGGGAGATGCTTTACCGATTTTTCTTGATGCAATCCGCCAGCTGACATTCACGGATGTTATGTCCATTCTGACCGGAACAAACGAGCGAGCAGCAACAGACTTTCTTCAACGTACAACTTCCGATCAGCTTATTCAGCGCTTCAAGCCTAGCATCACCGATGCCCTGAACAAAGTAGATGCAACGCGCTACTGGGGGCAGATTGTGAGTGCATACAATCAAATTCCTCTTGTTCAAAAGGTGAATCCTGACCTGCCCGACTATGTAACAAAGCGAGCAATAGATGGCTTATTCACTATGATAGCACAAGAGGAAAAAAATATTCGGCAAAATCCTCTTGCCCGTACAACAGATGTTCTACAACAGGTGTTTGGTGGTATCAAGAAGACAATACAGCGCTAGAGATATCATGCTCTGGTCGGCAGTATTGAAGAATGCTTAGCGCTATATGATGCGCAGCGTGAGGCTTAGCGAAGGGTTCAAGCGAACGTTGCATTGCTTGGCGTGCAATAGGATTGCTCAGTAAACCATGTACAGAAGAAAAAAGACGCTCCTTTATTTCCACATCATGCACAAGAATAGCTGCTCCTTTTGCTTCTAAAGCTCGGGCGTTATACGTCTGATGATCGTGAGCAGCATGAGGGAAAGGAACAAGGATTGCGGGCTTTCGAGTTATTGCTAGCTCTGCGATTGTTGTTGCCCCAGCACGGCAAACGATGACATCCGCTGCTGCATATGCAGTACGCATGTCGTCAATAAACTGCATAACAATAGCTCCAGATGTGTTCATGTTGGAACTAGGTGAGTAGCGTGTTCCTGTCTGCCAGAGTACCTGTATGTTAGTTTGCCGGAACTTCTCAAGCGAAGCAAGAGTGGCAGAATTGAGCGAGCGTGCACCAAGACTTCCCCCAAAAATGAGCACTGTGGGTTTATCAGTTGCTAGTCCTAGTGCAGCACGAGCACTTGCTGGATCTGGTAAAGCGCTGAAGTCCGAACGTACAGGATTGCCGTATGGAAAAATCTTGTGCGCTACAGAAGGTGCAAAGTACTGCTGTGACTCCTCAAATGCTGTGTAAATATACGTTGCTCGTGGGGCTAAGCGCCGTATCGTTTTACCAGGAAATGCATTCGATTCCATAAGAAAGAGGGGTATAGAGAGTTGAGATGCTGCTATCCCAACAGGATAACTAACATATGCTCCAGTACATAGCACACAGTCTGGCTTGATTTGCTTGAGAATGCGGCGAGACTTGAGAATAGATAGTAGAATGTGCAGCGGAAGCTTGAGTGTACTCAAGGAAAAGAGCCTCTGCAAGCCCATGATGGGAATTGTATAAAAAGGATAACCATGCTTTGGCACAATTGTTGCTTCAATTCGCTCAGCTGTACCGATGAATTCTACTATGCAATTGCCATTGGTGAGACGGTGTAGTTCTTCAGCAACTGCAATTGCAGGAAAGATATGACCACCTGTCCCTCCTGCAGCGATGGCGACTTTCAGCAGTTTTGTGCTATATGTATGTGGTGCTGGTGCGTTCATAAGCGTTGCGCTAAGAAATCTACTTGTCGTTCCTGTAAAATACACTAGATTTGCTCATAGTGCAAAGCACAAATGAATAATATATGCAGACGTATTGCAAGCAACACAAGCAACAACGGCGCCATTACAATACTGTGAAAATTTCTTGAGAGTATTTTGAAACGCTTTTTATATGGCTGTTCGATAGATTGAGATTGAGCATATTGCCTATGAAACAACGATATAGCATATGGATCATTTCTGTGGTGTGCTGTGCACAGACGATGGTTCTTTCTGCACAGGTGACAGATAACATTGTACGATCGAAGCTTCGCCAGATTGCATTGGGATATGCAAATGATGTTCGTGCAGAGCTCCCTGAGCTTATGCGCAACTATCCTGATGATCCAGGTATTCTGTTTCTCAGTGCAACTTTAACAAGCGATGGTATGAAGGCTCTTCCGCAGTTTGTCCGAATTGTCCGCGAGTATCCACAAAGTATTTGGGCTGACGATGCGCAGTGGCGAATTGTGCAAATCTATGCGCTACGCAAAGACACTGCAAACGCGCGTTCAGAACTGCAGCTCTTTCGGCGTAGCTATCCCACAAGTGAGTTTTTGCTCTTTGCTGCCGAGATTGTGAAATCTACCGTCGGCTTGCCGCCGACGTTCACAACCTATCGCAACTCTGTCGTTTTCGCTGCAGCTGCACCAGCTATACCTAAGGTACTAGAGCCTCAGGTGCCTGCAGCAAAAACTAGTCTTCGCGTGGGCAACAACGCAGAACAGAGTGCTCCAGAATTGCTATCGCACGATAGAGAAGAACGGTACACTCTTCAAGTTGGAATATATAATTCGCGAGAGAATGCACTTGCTGATGTTCAGAAGCTATCGAAGGCGCGGCTACGCTCGGATCTCGTCGAAAAAAATATAGATGGCGCGGTGCGTTATGCTGTAACGGTAGGAAGCTACTCCTCGCGCGAAGCAGCGGAAAAGGCAAAGCCGATTGTGCAAAAAGCTTGTTCGTGTATTCCGTTTGTCATCGTGAAGTAGGAGAGCTACAAGACTGTTCTTGTATCATTTTTTCAGGAAGGTTTGCGCTATGAACAGAGAAATTCACTCTTGGTGGAGTCCTCGGCTGGACAAAAATATGGAAATTGCTGTGTATGGACACTTTGGTCATGCATTATTGATGTTTCCTAGTGCGGCAGCTGATTATCTTGAGTATGAACGCTTTTACATGATCGATGCGATTGCACCATATATTGAATCAGGAAAATTCAAGGTGTTCTCTATTAACAGCATTAACTCGGAAAGCTGGCTTAATCGGCGTATGCTTCCACACCACAAGGCAATGCGCCATCAAGCCTATAACTATTACGTATTTGATGAAGTTGTGCCTTTTATCCATATGCACTGTCGGGGGCGTATACCAATTATTACAACGGGTGTATCACTAGGAGCATTTCATGCAGCGAATATCTTTTTCCGTCGTCCCGACCTCTTTGCTGGTACAATAGCTATGAGCGGTGTATATGATTTAACCGTGTATTCTGATGGCTTTTTCAATGAAGATTGTTACTTTAATTCGCCGGTTCATTACTTGCCGAACCTTACAGACCATACAATTCTAGAACAAATGCGCCGTGGTCGTATCCATATTTTGAGTGGTCAAGGTGCATATGAAGCCCCCGACGCCTCGCGCAAGCTATCGGAAATTCTTCATGCGAAGTCCATACCACACGAGCTCGATATTTGGGGCTACGATATGCGCCATGATTGGCCAACGTGGCGAGCTATGCTCCCGTATTATCTCGAAACACGATTTTGATGCATAACTCTATGTCCGTAGCCTTCTGCACACGATAGAGATAGAAAAACGTCTCTGTTGCAGAAGGCTACACCGTTTGGATGTTGTAGTAGGTCTCCAGTTTTGAGAGAACGCCTTGTTGCTTTATTTACTCTAGTATTCTTTGCTGAGCTTTCTTGTATGCCTGCTATACCCTTTCTTGACTTACAATCCCTGAATTGCTCGTTAGAGAGCGAGTTAGACCAAGCTTTTCATGATGTTTTGCGCAGTGGCTGGTTTATTCTTGGCGAGCATGTGTCAGCGTTTGAACGTGAATATGCGCAATTTTCAGGCACGCGGTATGCTGTTGGCGTTGCGAATGGATTAGATGCTTTGCACATTGCACTGCGTGTGCTTGGGGTTGGTTATGGCGATGAGGTAATTGTTCCTTCTAACACCTATATCGCTACACTCTTGTCGGTATCGTTTGTTGGTGCTACTCCTGTTCTTGTTGAGCCGCGCAAGACAACATATAACATTAACCCCGAGGGTATTGAGGCGGCTATCACATCTCGCACAAAAGCTATTATGCCTGTCCATTTATATGGGCAAGCTGCTGAGATGGAGGCAATTATGGATATTGCAGAAAAATACGGGATATATGTCGTGGAGGATAACGCACAAGCGCATGGAGCCTTCTACAACGGAAAGCCTACTGGTAGCTTTGGGCATATCAATGCAACAAGCTTTTATCCCGGTAAAAATCTTGGAGCGTTGGGTGATGCTGGTGCAATCACAACTGATAACCCTGACTATAACATCCGTGCTCGTTCGTGGCGTAATTATGGCTCGCAGAAAAAGTACTACAACGAAGTACTCGGTTATAACTCACGCCTTGATGAGTTACAAGCAGCATTTCTCTTGAAGAAATTACCGCTGTTGTATAGCCAGAATGCCGAGCGTGAGCGCCTGGCTACGCTTTATACGCAGAACTTACAAGGTGTTGGTGATATTATTACTCCTGTGCTTGCAGATAATGCAAGCTCTGTGTTTCATCTCTACGTGATTCGTACAGCGAAGCGCGATGCATTGCAGGAATACCTGGCACAGCAAGGAATTGGAACAATGATTCACTACCCAATTCCGCCACATTTACAAGAAGCATATAAGCATCAGGGATGGAAAAAGGGACAGTTCCCTATAGCAGAGGAAATTGCTGAAACCTGCTTATCGCTTCCACTATACCCAGGCTTATCCGATACTAACGTAGAGTATGTCGTAGAGCATATCAAGAGGTTTTTTGCAACACATAGTGCATAAGAGCAGTTCGCGACTTCCAACTAAAGAGAGCTCTTCCAGGGAATTTCCTCGATTGTTCATGAATCTTTCTTCTCGTCATACTGCTGTGCTTCGGGCTGTGTGCGACGCGTTGATTCCGTCTGTACAAGAAGATTCCGATATACACGGGCTATATGCAATGAAAGCGAGTGATTTTGCTCTTGAAGAGAAAATCACTCGTAGTGTAGAGTATTTGTCCGAAGAACAGCAACGCGATTTTCTGAGGTTGCTAAATATACTTGCTTCTCGATTGCTTGGGCTAACGTGGTTTGGTGGGCTTCGTGCTATGCAGCAGCTCACACCAAACGAAGCAGAAACTATGCTACGGCGATGGTCGCAGAGCACCATACCACAGTTGCGTCAGGGGTTCCATGTACTCAAGAAGCTTGCGATGTTCTTGTTCTATGGGTTTTCGGATGAGAATACGGTGAATCCAACCTGGAAAGCGATTGGCTATCCGGGCCCGTTGTCTGCACCACCACAGAATGTACCGCGTCCGATACAGCCTCTTAGCATAGACCAAGATACTGTGCTATCATGCGATGTGGTAGTTGTAGGGAGTGGTGCTGGAGGCGGGGTTGTTGCAGGCGAGCTTGCCGATGCTGGCTTCGATATTATTGTGATAGAGAAAGGCAGATATGGTGCCGAACAGGATTTTACACAGCGCGAAGCCGAGATGGTAAGCACATACTATGAAGCTGGAGGAACATGCACGACAAAAGATGGCTCAATATCTCTCTTTGCTGGATCGTGCCTTGGTGGTGGCACAACTATCAACTGGACTGCTGCACTGCGAACACCAGAGTATGTGCTAGAGGAATGGGCACAGAAGCACGGTAATCCGCACTTTGCTAGCCCAGAGTACAAGCGCAGTTTTCAATTGGTAGAGTCTGCAACCTGTGTGAACACAGCAGA
>JANWZB010000039.1 GCA_025055035.1 Candidatus Kapaibacterium sp. | reverse complement strand
TAGCGGGCACAGCGCAGAGTAAAAACAATTCCCACAAACCATACGACTCGCACACGCATAATCCCAGCAGCAATTGTGAGTGGGTCTCCTATAACAGGTAGCCACGACAGCCACAATCCCCACATTCCCCATTGTTTTATCAATAGCAAAGCGCGACGACCAGCACGATACGAGGAGAGTTTAGGCATCATCATCGAACGCAAGGCAGCACCACAGTAATAGTTACATAGACAGGCACAGCAATTCGCTATAGAACATACCCAAAATACCGAAGCTGCTGGTAATCCAGCAGCTATTGCAGCAAGTACAACTGCTTCAGAGCTTAACGGTAGCAACGTTGCTGATAAGAAGGAAGCTCCTCCCACACCCCAAAGCCCGTACGCCGTAATAATTCCATGCCAATCAATATTATTCACCACAATATCTTTAAATGGATACGCTACAGAATCATATTTCATCTTACTGAGGCAAATCATTGCCAAGACGCACTGATGCATTAATATTCACCGTTGAAAACCGATTACCGATATTCATTTCTATACCAACGTCTACAAGATACAAAATTCTTGCACTAACACCGACTATAGCACGGCTTGTATTCTCACCGACAACGGCAAACTTTATAGGAACAGGAGCAATCGGACGACCATCAACATCAAGTGCTACTTCTCCTGTGGCAGTACGAGGCTGATATTCGTAGTCAATATTCAGCGACGCTGATTCCAAAATGTATCCTGCATAAGGCGTTATAGCAAACACTGACCCGCCAAGTGTCCAGCTTGCAGAAACACCGTAGGCAGTACCTTGTGCACGTACAGCTTTTGTTAAAGTATATGACTGCGTGTAGTAATTTAGGGCAACATTGATAGGTAGTGCGTTAGCGTCGTTAGCAAACCATGTTAGCGGATTATGTTGTACACCCCAGCCAAACATTTGAATTTCACCGAGCGGTCCTAATCCAACCCAGTTTGCAAGATTGGGTACATACCGAATAACCCCACGCGTGCCCATAATTGTTCCTACCGTCAGTTGCGGTGTAGCAAATGGTACAGCATTGAACAAATAGTCGCGTGTATCCAGAAGACCACGTACATCGAGCATGACGCTTTCATTCGCCGGCAATACGACTGTTATATTCCGCCCAGCAACTGTCGTTGTAAACGTGCGTTGTGCTTCATTGGCAGTCAGACCGATGCGAACATTGGTATTCTTGTCACCAATTGCTGTCGGTCCAGTAATTTCTACGGGCAATGACCGCGCAACAACAGCACGGACAATATCATTCTGAGCACTCTGCGGCAATAGATTGTACCCATCAGCACGCGATAGCATCCTTCGTGCTTGCTCAGGAGTAAGCGAATACTCTCCTGTAACACGAAACGATTGATTCACTGGAACACTAGCAAACATGCCTACTACTCCCACATCAACCATCAATGCTGCAGTTCGCGCAGGAGGCGCCTCATGAAACCAGCCACCATTGATATTCATTGTGAACCCTTCGGCGAGCGGTTGAATGTATGCACGGGCACTTCTCTCAATAAGCTGTTGCAAGTTCGTCTGTATATTTGGCTGTTGTCCGGTAAGCTGAGCATTTGCGGCAAACAGCATAGCAGCAACTGCTGCATAATGGAAGCAATGTTTCTTATTCATGGCAGCACCTTTAAGCAAAATGTATGTGGAACAAGTACGTGATGAAACGATAAGATGGAGTTTCTGTAGTACGACTATTTGTCTATACTGATGTAGTAATTACTCATCTGCATTGCGCCGTAGTGCTCGTTCTGCGTCCCTACGTTTGATGGATTCGCGCTTATCATACTTCGCTTTGCCTTTAGCAATACCAAGCTCAACTTTCGCATATTGCCCAGAAAAGTATAGTGATAGTGGCACAAGGGTTGCACCTTTTTCTTGCACACGAGAATACAGTTTCTGTAGCTGACTACGTTTCAAAAGAAGCTTTCGTGGACGCGTTGGCATGTGATTATTAACACTGCCTTGTTCATACGGACTAATGTGTATGCCATAGGCAAACAACTCAGGAGCAACACCCTTTTTATGCTCAAACATAGCGAAGCTATCTTGAAGATTGCACTTCCCAGCACGCAGCGATTTCACTTCTGTTCCTTGCAAAACAATACCAGCCTCTATCGTATCTGTGACAAAGTAGTCATGACGCGCTTTACGATTGCTTACAATATGCTGAATAGGGCGATTGCTATGGTCTAATACTTTTGATTGCTCGCGCTGCGATGGATGCGGCTGATGTTTCATGGTCATATCTCCGATAATATCACTGTAGAACTTGACTAATGAGGCTAACACTAAAGATAGACAGTAAAAACCATCCTAACGCACCCTCTAGTACAGCAAGATATCGCGCTATACCTCGTGCTTGAATTTCGCCATAGCCTAGCGTTACAAACGCATTGACACTCAACGCAACCGCATTCGTACAGCGAATGAGCACAGCAAGTAGCAATATAGTGCTGATATAACACCCCTGCGCTACCAATAGCATTACCTTCTTTTGCCCAGTGGTTTGTGGTAGCTGCTGGCGAATACTGTGCATAGAGTCGGCATGATAGATGCTCCAAAGGCGGAGACGACAGAGCAAGGAATGTCCGTAGTAGAACGGCAATCCAACAATCTGTACCCACGATGGTGCTGTTTGGTGGGCATGATGCAGAGCATCAAGCTCTTTTGCAAGACGCATCGCCGTTCGAGTACGCTCCTTGCTGTGCGTCAAAAGGTTATACAAAGTATGGGTAAAATGCACACCATGTGATACATCAAGTTGGCTCGGCAAGATACAGTAGATAGCTGCAAACAGTAGTACAATATAGAGTGAATATTGAATTGCCATGACGGGCTCTGTGCCGTAGTCGCAAAACACTTCCAGAAAGAGATTGAGCTGCCAGACAAGCCAGTTGGTAAATGTTGGTTCATTCTGATAAACAATTCCCAACCAGCGAGTCTGCATAGTTTTCATCTCCACATAACAGTTATTCTTGGATTCATCTTGCCAGTTTTTACTGTACACATTGTGGAAAAAGCTATACGTTTTGAGGAGCATTTCGTATTCATCGCGGTTTTGAACTCTCTTGCCTGTTACAGTATCATTGACAGTAAGCTTGTATCCTGCGAACTGCTCCCAGCGCATAGTTGTTGCACGCTCAGGGGTGTTAAATGCACCATACATCACTGCACCATGAAATGTACAACGTGTTATAGAAAGTGCATTCAAGACAACGGGGCTAAAATTCAGGACACCGTAGGTTGTATCTTCACTTAGTGTGCACGACCGCACATATCCATCAATGTGCAATGTTCCGCTACTATCAATTACACAGCGCTGCACGCTGAATTGATTGAGCGGCTGGGTAACAGGTGCAAACACTTGCGAAAATTGCGTAAAACGGCATTGTTCGTAATTCACGCTATTCACATTATTCGATGCAAACACACAGCTACCAATACTACAGCGGTCTAGCTCAAAGTTTACTAGGCCTTCTACCTCAACGTTTGTTGCAATTGTCGTCTTCGAAACACCCAAACTTGCTATCACGCACTTTTGAAAACCCAAGTACTCATCAATCACACAGCCGTTAAACGCCAATCCTTGTGCAAAGTGAAATCCACTAATCTTCATCGGTGCTAGACGACATGAATCAAATTGAAGCTTGGCATCTACGAAGATTCTGCCGTCTTTACCACTTGCGCTCAGCAAATTTTGCCGCCACTCTCTTTCAAGCATTGGATCAGCAAGCAATGAGTCTGTCATAATAGTACAGCGCCTCAGCACAATATCATTTTGTGATACGGTAACCATTGTGAGTATTTCTCGGAATGAAAACTTCTGATTTTCAAGCACTACCGCAGACTTCATAGAAAACTGGGCATATCCTAGCTCCTGTCTCCAAACAACGAATACTACGCTTGTACATGTCAGCCACACAACATACCGATACATTCTCCAACACAGCATATGCAGACTCCTTTCCAAGAAAACCGTAGACGAAATCTTCAGCGCATGTAAGTCGAAAATATCTATCTCTTCCATCTTCTCAAAGCAGCAATCTCTCTGCATTCGTCGTACACGGTTTATAAAAGAACGTCATAGTTCCCCTTACATCACGTATATCACTATGACGATAGTATGCGATTCTGTTGTCTTCCCCTTGAGTGGTAGTCTGCATGTTCTTAACACTATCTCAAGCAATCACGTGCATCCTCATCTACTCAGATACCGATTTATCTATCGTCTGCGGAGCATAGTGTGCTTTACCGCATACTACTACATTATCGGAGTATATTTCTGCATTAGGTACCGTGCTGCATGCACGTACAACCGTTGTAAGCATTGTACCCAGCATCATTGCAGTAATAACAATACGTAACACAAAAGCGATGATGCGACATGTGTAAATAATTGTTGTCATTGTTGTCATGATGACCCTCCACTGAGATATCGTGAGACATGCTTGTCATGTTTACTTGATGCAAAAATACACTCCTCATATCCCCAAAACATGATGCGGGTCGTCAGAACTTTCTATACCAAAACGTCATATTCTCAACGTAGGGACAATCAGCCCACAACGCGGTAGTTAAGTACCACGCGTCACAGGCTCATCAACGCAGTAATAAGAAACAAGAACAAGGAAAGGCAACTTTAGGGAAGGCACAAGAAGGAAGATAGAAAAGCGCAAAGAAGAACGTAGGACAAAACTCCCCAGTTATACGTTCTGTCCTAGCTCGCGGAGAAGTGCTTCACGCTCAATCTCTAGCTGTCGGATTTTACGCTCAATAGAATCAAGTTCTTCCGGCATGGAGTCTATCTCAATACGCAGCTTCGAAGCGGATTCATCTATGAGGTCGATAGCCTTGTCTGGCAGAAAGCGATCTGTGATATACCGATGCGAGAGCTGTGCTGCAGCCACAAGCGCTGCATCGGTGATTCTTACCCCATGATGTACTTCGTAGCGCTCTTTGATACCACGCAGGATAGAAATAGTATCCTCAACCGTTGGTTCTTCAATCAGCACTTTCTGAAAGCGGCGCTCTAGCGCTGCATCTTTTTCGATATATTTTTGGTATTCATCGAGAGTTGTTGCACCGATACATCGCAGTTCTCCTCGTGCTAAAGCGGGTTTGAGAATATTCGCAGCATCCATACTCCCTTGCGTAGCCCCTGCTCCAACGAGCGTATGGAGCTCGTCAATGAACAGAATAATCTCACCATCAGATTCAGCTACTTCACGCACAACAGCTTTGAGGCGCTCTTCAAATTGCCCACGAAAGCTCGTGCCAGCAACGAGTGCGCCCATGTCTAGTGCAATAATTGTTTTTGTCTTGAGTGTCTCGGGCACATCACCAGAAACAATACGCTGAGCAATGCCTTCGGCAATCGCTGTTTTCCCAACACCCGGTTCACCAATCAGCACAGGATTATTCTTCGTACGCCGCGACAACACCTGTAGCACACGCCGAATTTCATCTTCGCGTCCAATAATTGGATCAATTTTCCCTTTGCGGGCATCATCATTGAGCGAGCGTCCGTAGCGCTTGAGCGCTTGGTATTTATCTTCAGGGTTTTGGTCTGTTACGCGCTGCGAACCACGAAAATCTTTCAAGATTTTGAGAACGCTATCTTTTGTCACGCCTTGATCTCGCAGTAGCTGAGCAGCAGGCGTTTTGTGTTCAGATAACGCAATAAGCAAGTGCTCTGTACTCACGTACTCGTCGCGAAGATGCTGAGCTTCCTTCAGCGCCATCTCAAGCACCGCTCCCAAATCACGACTCAAAAACTGATTTCCAACCACTGCTCCACTCACTTTTGGCAGTTCATCAAGTGCTCGCTGAGTTTTTGTTTTCAGATATTCTACATTTGCTCCAAGCTTTAAAAGCATTGGCGGAATGATACCCCCTGAATCTTCAAGGAGAGCAAGCAGAAGGTGAACAGCTTCAATAGCTTGATGATTATTTGCCGAAGCTATCTCTTGAGCACGCTGTAGTGCCTCTTGTGCTTTTAATGTCAGCTTTTGAAAATTCATTCTAACATCCTTTCCCAGAATTACGACGAACACATTTCAGTACTAGCTTGTATGCGACACAGGACGAATCATACGCAGAGACAACGTGTAGTGTTCCTGCGGCTCGCCTTTATTATCCAAGCGCACAATCCGAGCTTCCATGGAAGACTCATATAGCTCTTCTACACGATAGCGTATGCCATTCGGGCACTCTACTGCTGCTTCAACAATATCACCAACTTTGATACCTTTCCAGTGCTCGTAGTTCTCATGACTACTACGCTTCCACTTTACAGGACGGTATAACGTGTAGATAAAACGCTGAGCAAGCTTGTTAATAAAGTTCATAGATTGTCAAGAAAGTAGTACGAAAATCTGTTTGCGAAAATTTCTCAAAAGCGGCATATTGTACTGCTGTAGTAGCCCTAGCCCTTTCTCGACTACAAGAAAATCTAGATAGAGTGTGTGTTATTGCGAAAGAGCAGAAAAGAGCATCGCACTAGCCGCCCAAAAATAGCATTTTCTGCAAATATTTTAGTCATACGAACCACAGAATTTCCGTAGCACGTTCACGATTCTTGTACGCACTATGTCCACATCTTCTTCATCAGGGAATAGTGGCAACCAACCGCCACATCGCCAGCAGTTATCGCATGCACATACTCACCAGCATACCAAACGTCATCATGACAAACGCAAACATAAACATCAGAAACAATCAGCACATCGCAACCTTTCCGCCCCACAGAATCCTGAGCTCTACACATCCGAGCATACCACTCTTCATGGTACAAGTACAACAGCAACCATTGCAGATATACAAACTCATACGATTGAGCAAAAGCCTGAATCCGCATTCGCACAAGAAGAAATCCCTTACACACCAGAATTTGTTCCAACGCACAGCGGTATAGAGAGCCCTGAGCAACTCCAGGAACTCCATCAGAATGCCACGCCAGTACCAGTACAGGACAAGGAACTACCCTACGTACCCGATGCTCCAGCACGCGGCAGCGACAACATCTTTTATAGCGATTTTCACCCTTTGTTTACCACAGCGCGGGGTCTTGCTATTAAAATTCTATCTCGCCTTGACCAGAGTGATTCATATCTCGATAAGCTTCTGGAATACGAGCTTGCTCACTGCGACCTAAAGCCTGTTGACAAAGCCCTTCTCACAGAACTTGTACACGGTGTTACGCGTTGGCAAGCCCGACTTGATTGGATTCTCACAGGCTTCTATCATGGCGAATTCGTTAAGTGCATTGTTCCTGTGAAAAATGCGATGCGTATTGCCCTGTACCAAATCATGTTCCTACAGCGCATTCCACCATTCGCGGCAGTTAATGAGTCTGTAGAATTTATCAAGCGCCTCAAAGGCAATCGTTCTGGAAATCTTGTCAATGCTATCTTGCGCAACATTCTGAACAACCTCAACAACATTCGCTATCCTGCACGCGATGAAGACGTCGCCCGCCACTTTGCTATCTTCTACTCACATCCGTTCTGGATGGTAAAACGTTGGATAGACCGCTATGGCGAAGAAAGCACTGAAGCTCTGCTTCGCACAAATAATGAGCGTCCTAAAATCGCCATTCGCCTCAACCCTTTACGTTGCAACCCTGATGCGCTTATCGAATTTCTCGATCAGCAAGGCATTAAACACTGGAACGCGCCCTTTGAGACCGAACGCTTCATACTTGTTGGCTCGCTTTCATCTGTTCGCGAATGGCAACCATTCCGCGATGGCTGGTTTTCTGTGCAAGACGTCAGTGCAGCACTTGCTGTGCGGCTTGCTCAAGTACAGCCCGGATATCGCGTCTACGACGTATGTGCAGCTCCGGGAGGAAAAACAACCTTTCTCGCTGAACTTATGCATGATGAAGGCAGTATTATCGCGCTGGACAAATACCCCGGCAAGCTCAAAGCAATTCGAGACAGCGCAGAACGTCTGGGCTTGCGCTCTATTACAACACTTGCTCACGACGTCCGAACTTTTACTCCCGATCACCTTGCCGATGTTGTTTTAGTCGATGCTCCTTGCTCAGGGCTAGGAACGCTTGCAAAAAAACCTGATATCAAGTGGAAAATTGAGCTTGCTCACATTGCACCTCTTGCCCGTACACAACGCGAAATTCTCGTACATGCAGCAGCTCTCGTAAAGGTTGGTGGAGCACTTGTGTACAGCACATGCACCATAGAGCCAGAAGAGAATATTGAACAAGTTCATTGGTTCTTGGAACAGTTCCCCAATTATGAGCTCGACCGCGCAGAACAGTATCTTCCTGATGCTGTTTGCGCACAAGGCTGCCTACAAACAATGCCCCATAAACATCGTACTGACGGAGCGTTTGCCGCACGTTTTATTCGAATATCCTAGACATCACTATTCTAGAGCACACGTATAGATGATTGCTGTATCTGTATTTGCTGGACTACTCGCGGCAGTAGAATTATTGTATCCCTCAGCATCGCTTTGTATTGCAGCGAGCACTGCCACACATCCCATCTGACCTGTACAGGGCTATGAGAGTATTCTGTAAGCACTATGGAACTATCTCGGCGGAGTACATGCTCTGCAATTCCACAAGGAATTTTGCGTGCTCGCAAGGTATCCAAAGCAGCAAAGAATCGCGGGGACTTATATGCTATCGATGAAGCAATTATCCGCATACCAGCGGGTACAGAGAACGATTGTGTAGCTTGCATCTCGCCTACATGCTGTACAATTCCAGCAGCAATTATCATAGAAGCCATTCCCGTTGTGCAAACCGTGAGCGTATCGCCTTGCGTAACACATTCGTCTAAAAGAAATCGCTCTAGCCCTCTATCACGCTGAAGCTCAGCATTCTCGTATACTCGGCGGTCTTGGAGCAGCACAATTGTATGCGATGCTGAACTAGGTCGTACAACCACTGCAACGCACTGTTCACGCGGTACAATCTCTACAAAAGGGCTGCTGCGAGAAAATCGTAGAGTCGCTTGCATACCAATTGCAGCGATTGCTACAATCACTACTCGTGCAGCAATTACTCGACGGGATGCTCTCCAGAAGCAATATATCAGTGCCCCTGAAAGAAATAGCGCTATACCGTATGCCTGCACACCTTCAAATGCCGCATATTCCAGACGAGCCAGATACTCGTTAACTGTGATACCGCATACAATGCACCACTCTGCGGTTGTAGAAAAGAGTGCAGCAAGAGATTCAGATATCCACGAACATGCCACCGCTACGCATGTGTACACCATTGCTGCCACACTCATTGGTATGACAACCAGATTAGCAAGGGCGAATACAAATGAGACTACCCCGAAATACCACGCTGCAAGAGGCATTACAGCGCTTGCAGCAGCACAAGACACTGCAAGGGCTTGGGAAACGTATCGGCGAATGCTCGCATACCCTGAGCGTTCCCATGGTTTTACTCCCATAATCGATAGCATGCCTCGTTCAAATACAGGCATTGTGACAGCAATACCCGTAACAGCAGCAAGAGACATGTGGAAACCACGAGCATACAGAAGCGAAGGTTGCAAGAGGAGGAGGAGAATTGCGCTTAGTGCAATACTATTGAGCAGAGATGTACGGCGCTCGGTAACACCAGCAAGGAGCGACAGAGCAGCCATACAGCCAGCACGCTCTGCTGATGGCGCAGCGCCTGTAATACCGATAAACACGACAAGCGCCATCACTACTATCCCCCATCGTATTCCTGCAGAGCGCACCGAGCTTGTTAGCATCATGACTATTCCTACGACAATACCAACGTGAAGACCACTGACAACGAGAACATGGATTGTCCCTGTCCGTACATACATAGCACGCGTTTGCGGCGGTATATGTACTGTATTCCCCGTGAGCAACGCCAGTGCAAACGGTGCAGTTTGCTCTGAGAACAACGCTGCAATGCGCTGCTCCAAATAGTCAGCAGCATGAGTAAGTAGCGTCGATAGGGTTGTCTGGGAGCTAAGAAGCGCTGTATTGCGCGTATCAGATACCATGATAAACGAAGCACCAAGAGCACGCGCATACTGCTCTTCATCAAGGTCTTGTGCAAGAAGGGGAGCACGGGGCAACCACACACGCCCAACAGCATATACAGTTGTACCCGGAAGAAAGTCGCGAGGATGCACCCACATAGCAGCAGATGTACTTACACGAGTAGCCCGCACATGTACTATCGCCCGCACACCCTCAATACGCGGGAATGCTTGCGTATCTACCATACCTTCTACCAGAATCACAGCTCCGCGAGAATCTCTACGCAGGCAACGAACAACCTCACCACGCACAACAGCAGGCATCGCAGGAAGAACTCTACGATGGTGCGCATCTAGAAGAAACTGCTGCTGGAGGTGCCCCAAGACCGACACATGAGCTTGCTTACCGATACATATACCTGTGCATACACAGACACTAATATAGCTGCTTATTGCCCCTATGCCCCACCGTACCGTTATAGAGTAATGCTGATGATTTACAGAGTGCTGTTCTTGTCTGTTCCCGTTACGCCGCTGGGCGTTTCTCGTAACGCTGTACACTGCTCCGCCCAATGCAATGCCTGTGCATGCCGCAAGAATCCACAGAGGAACGCTCCAGCTGTATTCTAGTGCTATACCCACAGCAATCAAGCATACCATGCGAACAGCTGGCACATTGCGAGGTATTATGCGCTCAGCCATGCAACCATACTCACATCTGTGTTCCGCAATCGTTGTGCTATTGAGGAATTGTCGTGCTAACCCCGACTCGTACACCGTCGTATCCAATAATCCACTGTCGCGACGCAATGTATGATATCAGAGGAACATATACAGTCAATGAAACCTCATCTTTAAACATCCACAGTAAGTAGCTTTCTGGCACAATGTTAGCGAGATTGATACTGACAGCAATTCCAGAATCAAAATGCAGAGCACGTGCGACATTATTGCCAAGAGGTGAGCGCATGTCAGAAAGTGCAAAGCCCCCAGCAACCCACACGCTAGGTTTCAGAGCACTAAGTATGGGAACTGTGAAATTCAGTGCTTGATGCAGCGTGCGATTGCCAAGCACGATATATGTTGCAGCAATAGCTTCCATAGGCTCAGTAGCCGAGCGCACAAATCCTGCGCCTCCCGGTGTAAATACTGGTAATCCCATAGTGTACGCAGCAAAGCGCGTGAATCGCGAAGGAACATTCTCAAAACGCTCCAGTACTGTGCCAGTGTTCAGTGCATACCTTAACGCCATGGGCGTACCCGGAGCAATACTACCGAATAGGCGAACCGTGAAACCAGCAACATTGCTATTCCAGAGTGTTTCCCCCCAGTCAACACATACTTGAGGACGCGCAATCAGCTCCCCAACGAGAGTAATAGCAAGATTCGCCTCAGCCTTAATAAATCCTGTTTTCCATCGGCGTTCTCCAGCCGTCCCAAGTCGTATAAACGCTTCATCGCGAATGGCTATTTCTGTACTGTAGTATGATGGGTCGTTCAGAATCCATATATCGCTATGCACAGAGACAAACCGGAAATCCTCGCGTGTGTAGCGTACAGGACGAATATCTGCTAGGAAACGACTGGTGAGTGCAGTAACGCCATCCATACTACAAAGTCGTATATCAATCTGCGTTGTACCCGAAGCAGCACCGCCCATCATCTGAGAATACCCCAGCTGCCAATCTACCCTCTGATTACCAAGATTATAGTATACCCCGCCTGTAATTTTCGGTGTAGTGTATGCCCCACAGCCATCTGCGCGTACACCAAGCTGTAAGCCACCAAGTGGATCGAACCACACTGATGGGCGGACAGATACTCCGTACTCATCCAGTGGCAACGCTTCATCGAAACGCGTCATAAATCCCACTCGAACATCTGGCAGCGTAGGAAATATGCTCTGTGCACGGATAACATTGCTCATCAAGTCATGACGCAGGAGATTCCCTGCTGTGTCAAGACGCACTTCGCGCAGCGGAGATGGAGTGATACATTCAGCTGTATAATCGCTCGCTGCCCAAAACCACGGAGCAAGACACGTTGTATCATTATTCGGAGCGTTGAGCATATCGCTTGGAATAGAGAATGTATACTGCCGCCCAACCACATCTGTAGCAAAGAGTCGTAGTGGCACATGAGCGCGCTCTCGCTTTGAGAGTCGTATCGTATTTTTATACGTCCCCTGTGCTGTTGGCTCGGAATGAAGAGAGTGCAGTGAGTAATCGGGGAGCTCCGTCCCACGCAGAAATGTGTCGAACACTTCATCCATGCGCTGCCCAAACACCGACGACGCTATCTTCTCAAAATCTGGCGGATACGGATGCCGAAAGCGCCATTGTTCTTGGTATGCTCGCAGCAGTTCATCAACCTTATTCTTACCAAATGAGTATTCAAACTGCCGTAACCATGCCGAACCCTTACGATAGACCATAACTGCTGTCATATCCTCATTGAATCGGTCGTGAGGAATGGAGAGTGGCTCGTCGTATCCAAGCGCATATACACGTAGGAATGCACGGTTTAGTGCCAGATTGTTTTTAGGACGTGGTATGAGCATGGTTTCAAGCCATGTGATGCGTTTTTCTTCTTCGAGTCCAAATTCTTCTTGCAGAACACGGTCGGTCAAATAATCGGTAATCCCCTCATCCATCCATGCATGTTTCGTTTCATTATTTGCCACCATACCATAAAACCACTGATGGATTGCCTCATGTACAACTGTCCCGAGTGTGCCTTCATAATCTGTAGAGCGCACCATAACAAGATTTGGGTATTCCATACCCCCATCGCCTGCTTGTGCACAGGTGAACTGTTTGTATGGGTATGGTAGGTATTTCTTTGCAAGAAAACGAAAAGTGCGTGGCAGCCACCACACTGCGTGCTTCCAAACGTCATCGTATCGAGGCTTTGTTAGAATGTGGAATGTGAGCTTTGGCATCATAAGAGCTGAGTCTGAAAACACAACAACCCGATGGATATAGTCTGCATCGGCAACCCATGCAAAGTCATGCACTGGGAATGCGATAAAATGCCATGTTTTCGTACCTTGCGGCTTAAGGCTGTCAGGAAGCGGATACACCGTAGTGTTTCCCTGTGCTGCATATCCAAAGCCGCATCTATCAGGGTTTTGTAGATCTCCCGTTGCACCAACAATGTACTTTGCAGGTAACGTAATCTTCACATCATATTTTCCCCACACGCCATAGAATTCTCGCGCGACAAACTGATTGTTCTGCCATCCATGCTGGTCATACTGGCATAGCTTAGGAAACCACTGAGCCATAGAATATCGCACTCCCTGAGCATTATTTCGCCCTGAACGCCGAATTTGTATCGGCACTTGCCCAACAAATTCAAATGCAAGATTGGCGCGCTCTTGTGGCATAAGAGGTTTGGCAAGGTCTATACGAATAATCGTTCCCTGCCGCTCTACCGTAAACGGCTCACCATTGTTTGTTCCCGGAAGAATATCAAGTTTACCTATCTCATGCGGTTTCAAGTTCTGGAACGTCGCTGGGCGCATACGATTCGGGCCAATAGCAGCTGTGCGCTTATGCGTTAGACTATTCGGCTGAAAGGCGTTAAAATGCGCATGAAAAAAAACCTGATGCAGTGTGTCGAACGTGTTGTTCGTAAACTCCACACGAGCTGTGCCCTTGAATGTATAATCATCGTCGTTGATAGTAACGTGCATAGTATACACAAGTCCAGCCAGACGCTCCTGTTGCAGGCGTTCGTTTAAATCTGGCGGGAAGCCAGCCGGCATCTGTACTGATTGCGGTTGAGCATAGAGAGCAGCTGATATACTGGATGCTATTATCCAAATCCAAAGAAGACTAGTAGCACAATGCTCACATACTCTTAGGTAATGCCTCAACACTTGAGCACAACCATATGGAAGATTCTTTCCTAGCTGGGAGAAATTTCGCATATTTAAGCCCCCAAAGTTGCATAAGTGTTTCACATAGTACGTTGTGTATGAGTCGTGTTCGACGCGTAGTACTGATTGTTGCTTGTGTATGTGTTCTCGTTCTTGTCAGCATAACATATTCTCTGCTACAGTTACTTCAACCCGTAGAACTTTCGCAGCCCATTGAACTGTACATCAGTCACCGAACAAGTGTTAGTGCAGTCTTGACACAGCTTGAACATCATTCTGTTATTCGCTCTCCAATACTTGCGCGTATTGCTGTGCGCATTATTGCCCTGCAGAAAGGAACCATGCAGCGCGGTACGATAAGAATCGAGCCGGGAACATCAGAGCTTGCAGTTCTCATGAACCTTTTTGCGAAGCGTAATTTACAAACAGTTACTGTTACCTTCCAAGAAGGAATCACGCTGCGCCGGTATGCCGACATCGCAGCAGAGAAAATCGGTTGCGACAAAGCAGAATTCCTTCGCATTGCATACTCTGATTCTCTACGTACAGCACGAGGTATCACTTCGGCAACGATCGAGGGATATTTTATGCCGAATACTTACGAATTTTACCGCAATACCCCAGCACATGAAATCATTGCCAAACTTCTTGATGAACAAGATGCCTTCTGGCACGAAGTAGCAAGCACAGCTACAACAACACTCAACCGCCACCAAACGCTTACTCTTGCTTCGATTGTTGAAGCAGAAACACCAGTCGATGATGAGAAGCCCCGTGTTAGCGGTGTGTATTGGAATCGCTTAAAAAGCGGTATGAAACTCGAAGCAGACCCGACAGTGCAGTATATTTACGACATCATGTATCCTCATCGCTCAAGCCGGCGTTTGCGCTTTGCTGACTTAGCTATTGAGCACCCTTATAATACCTATAAGTATAGTGGCTTGCCTCCCGCGCCTATCAACTCGCCTGGTCGCGCTGCTATTCGTGCCGCGCTTGCTCCCGAGGCACACAACTTCTACTATTTTGTAGCAAAACTCGATGGCACGCACACACACACGTTTTCGCGCACTAGTAGCGAGCATGAACGTGCTGTTGCCATCTTTCGCGCACGCCGCAAGGCTCAGAAAATTGACATCTAGTCCTGTAAATGCTTATTCCTACGGCTTCTGCGGACGCTGCATTACGGCGCCACATCGCTTGCAGGTGCAGTGGTCGGGATTGCCATAGAATCGTTCAAAAATAGGTGGGAGCTGCTTGACAATATCGCTAATATGATGATATTCCTCATACAACTTTGCCCCACAGTGTTCACAGAACCACAAGAATCCGTCATGTTCTTCTTGTGCGCGCTTGCGCTCCATCACTAAACCAACAGTATGTGCTTTACGCTGAGGTGAGTGAGGAATACGCGCTGGCAAAAGAAAGATCTCCCCTTCAGCAATTGCAATATCTACAATTTTTTCTCCATCGTGAATTTTGAGTACCATATCGCCTTCAAGCTGGTAAAAAAATTCCTCTCCCTCATTGTAATGAAAGTCCTTGCGAGCATTCGGTCCGCCCACAACCATCACAATGAAATCGTCTGTTTCCTCATAAACAACAGCGTTGCCAACAGGAGGCTTCAGAAGATGGCGATGTTCCTCAATCCATGCACGAAAGTTCAAGGGTTTCAGTATGCGATGAGCCATATGCTAGTTCGTAAAGATAGCAGAATTTCTATACCACTTCGGTTTTCTAACAAAGCATGACAGGCATTTTTTTGTCGGCATGTATTAGCGACGTATAAGTAGCGGTAGAGTACAATCATACTCATAAGTACGGATATGACAGAAATACAATCCATTCGCAAAGGCAACAACAGGCACAACACATTCGTATTCTCCTATATTCAGTATACCAAGCGGCATGTGCAAATGCTCAACTCCAAGCACGTCTGTGATAGACACTGTGACAGCTGCAGGATGCTTCAGGCCTATACGCACGTATACTTGCTCTGAAGCGGGCTGTGGCGCTATATACGCACGCACCGACTGACTCTCCTGCGTTACAGACAGCACTTGCAATCCACAAAACCCTCGCCGAGGATTGAGCACCTGATTACATTGAAATTGTGGGCGTGGAGCGTTTGGCAAAGGATTTGGACGGTCTGTAACACTCAACGGACGAATGAGACGCCCTTCAATACTCCCCATAGATACTTGCTCAGCGCTTCCATTACCCAAAGCAACATTTTTCGCAGCTTTATTGGTTGTGTCAAAGGTATATTGCATAAGAGCATCAAGCAAGCGGAATACAGCATAGTAATCGTAGGCATCAAATCGCCCACCAGTAGGAGTATTCATTGTGCATACGCCATGCCCCGCTTCATATATATAACCTTGAACAGTATCAGCAAATACTGTCACAAAATCTTTGTTGTCGTCAGGGATGCTAATATTCAAGAATATGTCCATTGCCATGCGATGGTCGTTGATAGCGTCATCAGCATAAATCTGCATGATGAGCTTGGTGTCAGCAGGAAACGAGCGTAATTGCTGCTGTGAGATTTCCAGCGAATACCATGGTGCCATAGAAAACAAGAATTTTCCACGTGTTCCCCAATTGCGCTGCACGAATGCCTTGTATGCAAGACTCGGAAGAGCACCAGCACCAAATGAATGACCAGCAAAGCCGATACGCGTCGAGTCAATAAGCATAGGAAATCGCCGTACTGCTTCCGTAAAGCCGCTATCGAGCGTGCGATACAAGCTAGCAAAGTTGATAGATACAGGATAGGGCACAAATACTACTGTGTAGCCACGCGAGACACAATTACGTAGCAGTTCTCCATAAAAGTTCGGATTATTCCCACCAAATCCATGCGCAAACAGTAGCGTAGGGCGCGGCGATGTACTTCCACGAGGATACCAAACCTCCACATTTCTTGCCATTCCCGAAAGCGGTAAACCTGTTGACGCACTATCCCAGCCAATAGCTGGGAACCGCACAGTATCTACTTGAAACATACCATCCGCACCAAAACCACTCGTGATGCGAGGAATAGGACCTTGATATGTCGAAGTCTCTTGAGCAGATACAGGGCGTATGATGATGCTTGCTACAATGCAGATACTTAGCATTCTGCAGTACCACATAGAACAGACAATCGCATAGTGAAACACACTGTATTGGTGTACGGCATAAAATACGCATTTTCATCACTACTTTGTACTGCTCTCGGCATATTTTTTTGCACTATCATCTTCTTTGTTGCATTTTACGGCATACAATGAATCACCATTAATGAGCCAATGATTCCACACTACATATACGTTCCTCGAGTATGAAAGCTCTTGTTCTTCGAGAAGACACAGAAGGTTGTTCTGCCTCTACAGACGCTGTAAAGCAGCCTCAGCGATACCGGGTTGTTATCGAGGATGTACCAACGCCAGAGCCACAATATGGCGAAGCGCTCGTGCGCATGTATGCTGCCGCGCTCAATCATCGCGACGAATGGATTCGTCAGGGACAGTATGCACGGATTCGTCCCGGAGTTATTCTTGGTTCGGACGGTTGTGGTATTGTTGAAGATGTAGGTTCTGCTGCCGATAGCCACTGGCTTGGTAAGGAAGTGATTATCAATCCTTCTTTTGGGTGGGGAACAAATCCTCATGTTCAGCATCGCGACTACACAATCTTAGGATTACCGAGGAATGGAACATTTGCCGAATACTGTGCTGTTCCTGTACAGAATCTCTACTTCAAGCCTTCTCATCTTTCCAGCGAAGAAGCTGCTGCATTGCCGCTCGCAGGACTAACTGCCTATCGTGCTGTGCGCACACATGCTGCAGTAGAAGCAGATATGCGTGTGCTTATATCGGGCATCGGTGGTGGTGTTGCTCAGTTCGCTGCACAATTTTCCCGTGCCCTTGGTGCAGAGGTGTATGCCACATCGGGGAGTGATACAAAATTGCAGGTAATGATAGAACGCTTGAAGTTACAAGGAGGTGCAAATTACCGCACCCCTGAGTGGCATCGTATGCTCAGCGAGCTTGCAGGTGAATTCGACTGCATTATTGATGGAGCTGTTGGTGATAATATCAATATTCTGCTTTCCCTACTACGCATGGGAGGGCGATACGTGTTCTACGGCGCAACTGCTGGACGTCCAACATCACTCAATGTTCAGATGATATTTTGGAAACAATTGCGTCTTCAAGGCTCAACAATGGGCAACGATGCTGAATTTGCTGCAATGCTAGAGTTTGTCGCTCACCATACTCTTGCTCCAGTGGTTGGCGCAGTGTACCCATTCGAGGAAATTGGCACTGCATTTGAGGCTCTATCGCACGGCACTCATCTTGGCAAACTCGTTGTGCGCTTCACCTCCCACTTACAGCATCAGAACGCGGGTTAGACGACCATAAGACTACCCATGAGCTCTAGTACGTTCAAGTATGAAACTTCCTTCGCTGCTTGGTCATTCCGCGCAACTCCTTCGCCTTGTAGAGCAATCGCATCGTCCGGCTGATGCTATTGTCTCGGAATACTTTCGAGCCAAAAAATATATTGGCGCAAAGGAGCGGCGGTTTATCTCAACGCTTGTTTTTGCTACACTGCGAGGGCGCTCAGCATTTGCATTCTGCGTACATGAAGCTCTTCCAGCGATACACCATGAGTACCAAGCACTAGACGTCTCGGGAACAGATGTGCACAAACATAGACAAACCAGCGCTGACCTTCTTTTTCATGAACTTGCCCTTGTTACAGCGTGTGCTCTCATTGGTAACTATGTCGGTGTGGGAAATATTTTTGCAAGTGTCGAAGAAGCTCTTGGCGTTGCCTATACAGATTTTGAAGGACGCATGATTGTTATTGGCGAAGCCTACGCAAGTCGTCTCGGTATTCGCGCTGATGCTGGCATTCAGTTTGTCATCGATGTCTATAACACTTGGTCTAGCCTTGCAGAACACGCCGAGATTATTCTTGCCAGCGAACAATTCGACAGCGCTCCACACCAAGAAATACTTGCGCAGCGCTTTGCGATACCGCTATGGTTTCTTCATGCATGGCAAGAAGGAACTGTTGGATACGGTGATTGGTTTGCAGCAATTGAGTTGGCAGCTTCTGTTCTGGCAGCAGCACCTCTTGTCCTACGCGTGAATACGCTTGCTGCAGATCGAGAGTCTGTTCTAGCAATGCTGCGCCGCGATGGCATTAATGCTAGTCCGGGGAAGCTTTCCCCTGATGCGATTGTGATCAACCGGCGGGTAAATCTCACAACAACGAATCTCTACAAACAGGGCATCATTGAGATTCAAGATGAGGCAAGTCAGCTTGCGAGCTTTGCTCTTGCCCCAGAAGCGGGCTGGCGCACACTCGATGCTTGCGCTGGTGCAGGAGGGAAGGCCTTACATATTGGTGTACTCCAAAAAAATCAGGGGACGATTGTTGCATCAGATATTGAGTATCAACGCCTGAAGGAACTCCCATCTCGCGCCAAGCGCAGCGGACTATCACTCATTTCCACTACACACCTTTACGACAACCACACAGAGCCTTATGCATTACCGCATCGCCTCGAGCATCTGAAAGATGCCTGCGATGCTGTTATCGTCGATGCACCATGCTCGGGTACTGGTACTATGCGCCGTATGCCTATGGTCAAATGGAGGCTTACCCCTGAAGCTACACAACGGCATGCCCGAAAGCAGCTCGAGCTTTTACAGTCGTTTTCTCATGCAGTACGCGACGGAGGAGTGTTACTCTACCTTACATGCTCGTTGATGCCGCAGGAAAATATTGCTGTTGTCCAGTCATTTCTCGATAGTCATTCTGATTTCATGCCAGATCCGCTGTTCCCCCATCTTGCCCACTACGGCATTATCTTGCCGGGGCTGGCACACGATGCTCCATGGATTACCTTGACACCGGCACTGCATGGCACCGACGGCTTTTTCATAGCACGACTGCGTAAGCAAGACTCCTAAGCAGAATCACGAGGTTTGTGATATTTCAGCACATTCCTGTCTGTAGGTTTCAGCAACTTCTACATAGCGTGGAGGAATTGCTGTAATCATTGCATGGTCATCATCTGTTAGATCTCGGACAATTTTCGCTGGGATACCCGCCACTAGCACTCCTTCTGGCACGATAAAGCGTTCGCGCACAATTGCTCCTGCAGCAACAATCGAATGCGAGTGCACAATCGCACCGTCGAGCACACGAGCACCCATACCAATCAACACTTCGTCGTGAATCGTGCAGCCGTGTACTACTACTGCATGACCAAGCGTCACGTCATTGCCAATTGTGAGAGGATAGCGCTCGTGCGTTACATGAAGCATTGATAAATCCTGTATATTTGTCCGCTTGCCGATCCGAATAGTATTGACGTCACCTCGAATCACCGAGTTATACCACACAGTGCAATCTTCGCCAATCTCGACATCACCAGTAATACGCACGCCATCAAACAACGTCACGCTCTCGTGAATGCGTGGCATGATGCCTTTGTACGGAGCAATCGTTACAAGATGTGGGTTAAGGATATGTGGCATTGCGCAAAACAGCTAGAATGATATAGGAAAATACGCGTTGACAGACTAAAACTCGCTAGCAGCACAAACTACATGAACAGCATCAATATTTTCCCAACTGTACCCCAAAACCCTTCTGCTGTACTTAGCGCATCGGCAAGATGCAAGAACCGTATAATACTAAAGGAGAACAGTGTCACGCCAAAGGTTTCCATAAATCGTTGTAAATTTGGGAATAAACCAGCGCTATTGGAAAAAGCACCTGTCAGAATACCCACTATAGCCAGCACAATGCCTGTTGCAAAGCGTGGGGCATGGAGTGTAGAACTCAATATAAGCGTTATAAACCACGCAGCAGCAAACGCGGCTACAACCCCAATAGTTGTCATTAACGGGTTTGGATGCAAATCTTCTGTGTGTGCATGTGCCATAACTACTACGTAATGTACATGGAACAAGGAGGTTGTTTGTATACCATGAGAGTATGGTGCGTTAGCGAAAGTACGTAAGCTTCTGCGATTGCACAAGATTTTTTTAATGAGCTATGCACTCTTCTATCCTGCCCAACACATGACCACTAGCTTACAAATCCTCGCACAGCAAAGAATTGTTGCTGTTCAAGCATGCTCTTCTTGTGCCATTAGACAGTCATTCTAGCTTATCAAGATTATGAGTACTCCACTGAACAACACCGAAGACCTTGCTCTCAGGCTTTTGCGTACATACTTCGGTTATCCGCACTTTCGGGATGGACAACGCGACATTATTCAGAGTATTCTGCAGTACCACGACACGTTTGTTGTTATGCCAACAGGCAGCGGCAAGTCGCTGTGTTATCAAATTCCTGCGCTCATGCTCGAGGGCACAGCTCTTGTTATTTCCCCACTCATTGCGTTGATGCATGATCAAGTGCGGGCACTCGATATCGCTGGTATTCCAAGTTGTTATATCAACTCATCCCTGCCGACAGCAGAAATTCAGCGTCGCATGCATGCTGCACGCGAAGGTGCGTACAAGCTGATGTATGTTGCTCCAGAACGCTTGGAAAGTAAGCAATTCATCGAAGAGATGAAGTGGATAGAATGGTCGTTTATAGCAGTTGATGAAGCTCACTGCGTTTCCGAATGGGGACATGACTTCCGGCCTGCATACTTGCAGATTAGCACCGCTAACACTATGCTTGGGCGCTTACCCATCATTGCGCTTACAGCAACAGCTACACCAGACGTGCAGGAAGATATCATCCGACAGCTCCATATGCACAACCCCGTTTGCTTTATCCGTGGCTTCGACCGACCAAACTTGACGTACATTGTTGAAAACACAAAGGATAAAATAGCACGTGTCGCTGACATCTGCACAGCATCTTCTGGCTCAACGATTGTGTACTGTGCCTCGCGCAAACGTGTTGAAGAATATGCCCAAGCACTGCGCAGTTATCATATATCAGTGGTATCGTATCACGGGGGCATGAGTGACACATTTCGTCGCTCAGCCTTAGAGCGCTTTGTGAATGATGAAGTTCGTACAATTGTTGCCACTAATGCTTTTGGTATGGGAGTAGACAAGCCTAATGTACGGAATGTGATTCATTGTGATTTGACACTTACACTCGAAGCATATTACCAAGAAGCAGGACGTGCTGGACGCGATGGAGCATCAGCTGTGTGCACACTCTTGTACACCCCTTCCGATCGCCGCCGCATGGAGTTTTTCTTGCAATGCACCTTCCCCTCGCAAGAACTGATAGTACGTGTGTATGAACTCCTCTACGACAGTGTTCAGGCAGGAATTGGGACAGTACCATGCGACCCCTCACGCCTTCATGCTCAACGCATAGCCTCAATGCTATCTACGCATGTGGCAGAAATCGAGGCAGTATTGCACTTTCTCGAGCGCATGCACATTCTACGCCGCGGTAGTCTGAGTAAGATGGCACGAGTACAATTCCTAGCAACACGAGAACGTCTCCGAGAGTACTACAATAATGTTCCAGAACCTAAGCGCAATGCACTCGATGCGTTGATGCGCCTTGCAGGAAGCGCAGCATTCCATGCTCCTGTAGAGTTTGATATATTTGACGTTTGGCGGAAACATACTATCCGAATCGAGGATTTTCTTGAGGCAGTACGAGCATTTGAGTATGGACGCCTTATTATGTTCGAGCCGCCAGGTATGTCAGATGGTATTACGTTACTGCAAGAACGTTCCCCTAAAGAGCACATACTCCTTGCTTTTCCGTTTGATTGGCAGCAGTATTCCTTACGGCGTGAGCGCGCTATCCAAAAACTAGATATTGTCGAACATTATGCGACAACAACCACTTGTAAGAGGGATTTTATCCTTCGGTACTTCGGTGAAGTTGACATTGAACCGCGTTGCAGGCGATGCTCATCATGTACTACGGCAATTCAGGTATCACAGCAACGGGCTCATCAATCTGAACAAACGAAATTCTTGGTGCAGCAGATTCTCCAAACCGTTGCAG
>JANWZB010000038.1 GCA_025055035.1 Candidatus Kapaibacterium sp. | reverse complement strand
CCTCGAACGTTGTGAATATGTCATAAACCTACAGCTTGTTCACTATTGCCTTTGCGTATGATTACAGTTACAAATCTTTCCAAATCATTTGGTAGCAAACTTCTCTTCGAAAATGTAACGGTGAGTTTTTCTCCCGGAAACCGTTATGGTCTTACCGGTCCTAATGGGGCAGGCAAATCAACATTTCTCAAGATTCTGCAGGGGGAAGAAGAACCCTCCAGCGGTACGGTGTCGATCCCAAAGCGTACTGGTATATTGCGGCAAAATCAATTTGCCTACGACGAATATCGTATTCTCGACACGGTTTTGATGGGAAATGCGACGTTGTGGGAGGCAATGCAAGAACGAGAGAAGCTTTGGAATGCCACAGACTTTACAGACGAAATGGGACTGCGGCTTGCCGAGCTTGAGAGCATCGTTGCAGAAGAAAATGGCTATGAGGCTGAGCAAGAAGCTGAGCAGCTTCTGGAAGGCATTGGAATTCCAGCGAAAAAGCATACAGATCTCATGAAAACCCTGCCTACAGACCTGAAATTTCGTATTTTGCTTGCACAAGCACTTTTTGGCAATCCTGAAGCTCTCCTACTCGATGAACCAACAAACTATCTTGATTTATCATCTGTGCAATGGCTTGAAGAAAAGCTTATCGGGTATAAAGGAACGCTGATCGTCATTTCTCACGACCGCCACTTTCTCAACACTGTGTGTACGCATATTGCCGATATTGACTACGACACCATTATCATTTACCCAGGCAACTACGATGATATGGTTGCCATGAAAGTGCAGGCACGGGCAAAAATCGAGGCAGAGAATCGAGAAAAGGCAAAGAAAATTGCCCAACTCCAAGACTTTGTTGCTCGTTTCGGCGCCGGAACGCGCGCCAGTCAAGTTCAGTCCCGCAAAAAGGAAATTGAGCGCTTAGAACTCACCGAGCTTAAAAAGTCTAATATTCAGCGCCCATATATCCGTTTCGATATCAAAAGACAATCTGGACGCGAAGTCCTTACTGCTACACAGCTGAATAAATCATATCTTCAACCCGACGGCTCACTTCTGCACGTTATCAAGAATTTCAATCTTTCTGTTGGTCGAGGCGAGCATATAGGAATCATCGGGAATAATGGTGTTGGCAAAACAACACTTCTACGTATGCTTGCTGGCGACCTTACCCCTGACAGCGGCACAGTTACTTATGGACATGAAGTGAGTCTTGGATATTTTCCACAGGACTACAAAGATGGCATTCAGCGGGGCACTACAGCATATAAATGGTTAGAAAGTTTTAGCACACCCGATGAGGGCACCGAAGTTATTAGTGGATTGCTGGGAAGAATGCTCTTCAGTGGTGAAGCGCGCATGAAGCTTACCGATAACCTTTCAGGTGGAGAATCCGCACGCCTGCTTATTGCCAAGCTTATGCTGCAAAAGCACAATCTTCTTATTCTCGACGAACCAACAAATCACCTAGATTTGGAATCCGTCAGTGCCCTAGCAGAAGGGTTGGAAAAATATCAAGGAACGGCTCTTGTTGTGAGTCATGATCGCGACCTCATTAGTCGTTTCGCAACGCGCATTATTGAACTCACGTATACTGAAATCTTTGACTACACTGGCACATTTGACGAATTTCTCGAATGGAAAAAACAGCGTACACGCGTCACGACTACATAATCTTTACACTCTCTCCTATATATGCGATGCTACGCTCATATTGCACTACCGCTCCCTGCAGCACGCTTATTTACTTATGCAGTCCCTGAGCACCTTTTTGAAGCATCTTCGTTTGGCACATCGCACACTACTATCCCAGAGCAGCCATCGAGTGGTTCTCAGCACCTGATTGGATGCCGTGCACTTGTTCCCTTCGGTAAGCGCCTTCTCACAGGTGTCATTATCGACGTTGTACGGCACGACTCTTCTACACACGATATCAAGGAAATTGCAGAACTTCTAGACGACACCCCTATCTTTAGCCCGACGATGCTTGCTTTTGGGCAATGGATAGCAGAATACTACATGGCTTCGCTTGGCGAAACATTAAAAGCTATGCTTCCACAAGGAATGTCGCCCGAGAGCGTTATTCGTATTCGTGCTCGGCAGCGCCCTTCCGACGAGGAATTGCATCACATGGAACAACGCGCACCACGACGTGCTGCGCTTCTACGCGAACTCTTGAAGCATACTGGAGATATCAGTGTTGGATATCTCGAGCACGTCGTTGGTGGTGGCGCACTGACAGCACAGCTTGAAGCCCTCGAACGCGAAGGATTTATTGAGCGCTACCGGGGAATGCAACACGAAATTCATGCTAAAACAGCCCGCGCAGTACGTCCCTCCTCTGCACTCAGCGATGATGAGACCCGTCGCCGCATCCTCGATGAACTCGACCGTTCTGCTCCAAAGCAAGCGCTTCTTCTCAGCCACATTTTGTTGCACTACACAGCACCGAACGCTGTACCGCTTCTTGCGAAGGAAGCGCTCACAACAGTAGCACAGAGTGCTCTCGGACAGAGCACACCAGTACATCAAGCTTTCTCGAATGCTGTTCTCAAAGCACTGCTGCAGAAGGGCTATGTGGAGGAATTTTCTGTGGAAGTAGCTCGTACATCGTATACCGTTCCCCCTCATGTTTCCCAGAGCCTCATTTCCAAAGATGAACGCATTATCACGTTTTCTTCAGAGCAACATCATGCTCTACACAATATTACCGAAGCGTTGCACACTCATTCCGCAAAGACCTTCTTACTGTACGGTGTAACCGGTAGCGGGAAAACACTTATTTATCTGTACGCGATACGCGAAGCGCTTCGCCATAATAAGACAGCTCTTGTGCTTGTGCCAGAAATTGCCCTTACACCGCAGCTTATCGAGCGGTTTCGTGCTTTTTTTGGGGAAGATATTGGGGTGCTGCACAGCCACACGTCTGTAGGAGAACGCTTTGATACATGGCAGAGAATCGTGCGAGGTGAGCTTCGCATTGTTATCGGTGCACGTTCAGCTATCTTTGCTCCTTTGCAGAATCTAGGCATTATTATCGTTGATGAAGAGCACGAGTCGTCATACAAGCAAGATAGCCCCTCGCCACGCTATCACGCGCGTGATTGTGCGGTTGTTCGAGGCAAGCTTGAACGTGCTGTTGTTGTTTTGGGCTCTGCGACACCATCGCTAGAAAGCATGTTTAATGCCCATAGTGGGAAATATCACCTTTTGGAAATTACCCAGCGCGCCGATGGAGCAACTATGCCCAGCATCCACATCGTTGATATTCGAGGTTGTCGCAAACAAGGGAAAATGCGAGGGTTATTTTCTGAAGATCTACTACACGCAGTGGCTCAGCGCCTACAACGGAAGGAAGGCATTATCATTTTTCACAATCGGCGTGGCTTTGCTTCACGTTTTGAGTGTCTTGATTGCGGCTATGTTCCTATGTGCCCAGAATGCTCTGTCCCGCTTACCTATCACAAAGTTCGCGAGCAGCAGCGCTGCCACTATTGTGGATATAGTCGGAACGTCGAGAAGGCTTGCACACAGTGTGGCTCGCCAGACGTCAAGGAAATTGGAGCAGGAACACAGCGTATCGAGGAAGACCTACACAACGAGCTTACTCAGGCACTCCAAACCTATCTCCGCGACGTTTCAGGGATATCGGAGTGTTCGTTTGTAATTCAACGCATGGATCTCGACACAACACGCAAGAAAGGCTCGCATGCACACATACTCTCACGCTTTGCAAAGGGTGAAATAGACATTCTGCTTGGCACGCAGATGGTGGCAAAAGGGCTAGATTTTGCACGTGTAAGCCTTGTTGGCGTCATCAATGCCGATATGCATCTCTACCTACCAGATTTCCGCGCTGCCGAACGGACATTTCAGCTTCTCACGCAAGTTGCCGGTAGAGCTGGTCGCAGTAGTGAGTTTCGTGGCGAAGTCATTATCCAAACTGCACACCCATATCATCAAACCATTGCTGCAGTAGAAATGGGCAGCTACGCAACGTTTTATAGTGATGAGCTTCAGCATCGTCGTGTAGCCATGTATCCACCATTTGCGCGTTTTGTGGTTATTGAATTTTCCGGTAGCGACGAAACACTCGTGCAAGTGCAAGCACAGCACTTTGCGTACTTTTTACCTCATGAACATACAGCATTCACGCGCTTAGGACCTACAACTCCAACAATTTCGCGCCTGCGCGGTCGCTATCGGCGTATTGTCGTTCTCAAAAATTACCGCGATCGCGACCCTTCAGGAAAGGTTCTGCGCTCTGCTCTGCTTCACGCCTATGCAATGTATAACAAGAAGTATCCTTCTTCCGCTGTGCGCATTAGTATCGACGTCGATGCAGCAGGCATTATCTGAGCTATTCGCATCTTTCTTGCGGTGTGCGATACTACTTACATTTCCCTTTTGTCTACCGCTTACGACTTTTACTTTTCGCGTGCCCCACACCGTTCTGCTGTTGGCGCTGCGCTATAGAGCGTCCTTGCTGTTGTGCTGCTATCTCTTGGGCTTCACGCAAGCGCTTTTGTAGCCATGTTTCTTTTTTCGGCATTTTCTTCAGGTCTTCAAGTGTCAGCTTATTCTTTGCAAAATGCGTTGCATAGTACTGTTGCGCAATGCTCAAGATGTTGAACATAAAGTAGTACAACGACAACCCCGCTGGTAAAGCACTGAAGCCGAGTATCATAATTGCGGGCATCATATACACCATTGCTCGCTGCTGTGGGTCTTTGATTGTCGTGTACTGTTGAATGAACATCGCAATTCCAGATGCTACAGCTAGCCCTGAGATAATATCAACATTGAGCAAAGGGAGCTTAAAAGGTAAACGAAGAATTTCATCGGGAACAGATAAATCTGTAATCCAACCAACAAATGGCGTTTGCCGCAAGGTAATGTCCGACGAGAACACGCTATAGAGCGCTGTAAAGATAGGAATCTGCAACAACAACGGCAGACATCCGCCAGCAGGATTGATGCCATATTGTGCATAGAGCGCCATCATTTCTTGCTGTTGCTTCTGTAAGTCATCGCTGTATTTAGCTTTAATCTTTTCGATTTCCGGTGCAAGAAGCTGCATCTTCTGCGCTGTTTTCGTCTGCCCGACAGTCAGCGGATGCAGCAGAAGTTTCATAACAATTGAAAACACGATGATTGCTAGTCCGTAGTTCGAAAACGCATAAGTGTACACAGCATGCAACAGTGGCAAAATAAAGTATTCTCCCACAGGGCGAGCAATATATTGCATGCCTAAGAATGACTGGGTCGCGAAATTAAATGCTGATTCTAGCCCGTACGCTTTCAGAACATCATAATCTATCGGACCAATATACACAGTGAAATTGTCCACACGATTGTTGCGATAAGGCACATCAATCTTCATGTCATAGTACTCTACGACCCCTGCGTCGGGTGCGGGCATACTATAGCCTGTGAGTGTTGTTTGCAGCAGCTCACGATTCAGCTCTTGTGAAGGTTTAATAGCAGCAACAAAGTATTTCGATTTAATCGCAGCAAAATCTAGTGTACCGTTTGCTTCTACGGGCTTAGGATCGAGACCAGCATCAATCTCCGAAGCAGTACGATTCTGCTCAAGCCATGCTTTTGCTTGGGCAGACTCATCGACGCTATTTTTTTCCTGGTACTGCAAGCCATTCTGCCACACAAGAGAATATTTTCTGTCCAGAACGCCGTCCATTCCTGCTATTCGAACAGCAAGGTTTGTATGATAGCGGTTGCCATAGAACGTGAACGTCTTCTCAATTATACCACCATTCGAGAGTGCTAGCGTTGCTACGATACGCACCGAGTCATTCCCTGTAATGCGCACATAGTTTCCTGTTCCCCTCAGATTCTTGAGCGTGAAGTACATCTCGCGTGTGTCCACGATATTAGTTTCGCGCGTTGCATCGGGGTCGTCATTTTTATCAGTAAACTTGATTCCAAGCGCACCAAACTGATTTTTATACGGAATAAGCTGCACTGTATCGCCAAACCATGATTTATATTCCTTTAAACGCCACGAACGCACTGTACCACCGCGTGCAATGACACGTGCGCGTATTACATCATTTTCAACAACGATTGCAGCCTGTTCACCCGACAAGTGCTGCTCATAGAGCTTTCCGTACTTTGTACTGCGGGGCAGTGTGGAATGCTGTGGTTGTTGCTGCTCCTGTACTTTTTCAGAGGCAGTAGGCGCCACAGCTTGGGAGGAAGGCTGCTGTTGCTTTGCTGCTTCAGTAGCCTTCTGTTGAGGCGAGCTTGGTGGTACTGTGATAGATGTCCACGTCATGTACGCGGTGATGATGACACCAATTAAGATAAATCCAATAAGTTGCTTACGTTCCATAGCACATCGAATGAGAAGTAAAGTGACACGATACGCAAGAAACAGCGCTATGTGGGTTAGCGCCGCACAGCTATGCCGGCCTCAATCAGTTGCTTGTCAGCAACTTCCGAAGGACAGTTATCCATCAAAGACAATCCGCTGGCAGTTTTCGGAAAGGCAATTACATCACGTATATTCGTCGTTCCAGCAAGAAGCATGACAAGCCTGTCGACGCCTAACGCAATACCACCATGCGGTGGTGCTCCATACTGCAATGCATCAAGCAGAAACCCAAATTTTATTCGTGCTTCGTCATGACTAATTCCCAGCAATTCAAACATGCGCTCTTGAACTGCACGCTGATAAATCCGAACACTCCCACCACCTATCTCATACCCATTCATAACAAGGTCATGGGCAATTGCTCGCGCTGATTGCGGTGCAGAATCCAGTAGCGGTATATCTTCATACTTTGGCGATGTAAAAGGGTGATGGCGAGCAATATATCGCTGCTCTTCATCAGAATACTCCAACAATGGGAAATCTACGACCCATAGCGGCGCATATTGTTCTTGTACCCAGCTGAGAATGCCTTCGCGCCGTGCAATTTCATTGCGCAGCGCACCCAAAATAGTGTATGTGCGTTCATACTCGCCTGCACTGAACAGAAGTAAATCACCATGCTGTGCACCTACTGCTGCTTGCAGAGCAGTAACATGCCCTTCACTCAAAAACTTTGCTATAGGTGAGGTAACACCTTCATCTGTAATCTTCATCCACGCCAAACCTTTTGCGCCATACTTTTTAGCAAACTCCGTAAGCTCATCGAGCGTTTTACGAGAATAGTCAGCACAGCCTTTCGCTCGCAGACATGCCACAACGCCGCCCGCCGCAATCGCATTGGCAAACACACTGAACTCGGAATGTCGAACAATATCTGTCAGTGTTGTCAGTGTCATGTCGAAGCGTATATCGGGCTTGTCGCTTCCGTATCGGGTAAGCGCTTCGTCGAAGCTCATGCGTGGGAATGGCACAGGAAGGTCAATATTCAAAATCTGCTTCCACAGGCGCGCAATGAAGCCTTCGATAAGCGTGATAATGTCGTCTTGGGTAATGAATGCCATTTCGACATCAATCTGGGTAAATTCTGGCTGGCGGTCGGCTCGTAGGTCTTCATCACGAAAACACTTAACAATCTGCATGTAGCGGTCGAATCCCGCAACCATCAATAGCTGCTTGAAGAGCTGCGGTGATTGCGGCAGCGCATAGAACTTCCCCTTATGCAAGCGGCTTGGAACAAGAAAATCTCGTGCTCCTTCGGGCGTTGATTTTGTCAGCACTGGTGTTTCCACTTCGAGAAACTTGTGCTCAGCAAAGTATTCATGGGCAATTTGATACAGAGTATTGCGAATGATGAAATGTCGCTGCATATCAGGACGGCGAAGGTCTAAATAGCGATACGTTAGGCGCAAGTCTTCGCCCGCTTCGGAGCGCTCAACAATCTCGAATGGTGGTAATTCTGCTGGGCTAATAATCTCAAGGTCGCTCGCTAGTACTTCTATTTCGCCGGTTGGTATGCTAGGGTTGATACTTTCGCGTTTTCGTACTCTGCCTTTCACAGCAATGACATACTCCGCACCCAACTCGCGCGCTGTACGAGTTACCTGCTCGTTGTGCTCTGGAATTACAACAACCTGTGTAATGCCGTAACGATCGCGTACATCAATAAATATCAAGCCGCCTAAGTCGCGCACGCGTGCGACCCAACCATTGAGCACAACGTCTTGTCCTATGTGTGCAGTGCGTAATGCGCCACAGTCTGTAGTACGTTTCCAAAAGCTCATACATCGTCGCTATAAAGTGCAACATTCTCAACTTGACATACTATTCTGTGCTCCAAGAAGCACTCTCTCAACGCTCAGACACAGCAACACTTCTCAGATTCAGGGAGTCAAAGAGTAGAACAGCAAACGCCGCACAGCACTTGTCTGTACGGCGTTAATGCAACAGTGTATGAATCTCAGATGCACTGTTCTTGCCCTGGTTTATGATTGTGCTTTTTCAACGATTGCTGCAAATGCTTCTGGCTGATTCATGGCAAGGTCGGCAAGCATTTTGCGATCGAGCTGAATTTCTTTCTGAGACAGTAAGTGCATAAAGCGAGAATAGCTCATCCCATGCGCACGTGCAGCAGCATTGATACGAGTAATCCATAGCCTACGGAACTCACGTTTTTTCGCTCTACGATCGCGGTAGGCATACTGCCATCCTTTCTCGATATGATGTTTTGCAATTGTCCATACCTTACTCCGCGCGCCCCAGTATCCTTTCGCATACTCAAGCATCTTCTTGCGGCGTGCACGCGACGCTACTTTATTCTTTGAACGTGGCATAGTTCTAAGTCCTCGAAAATTAGTACTGCCTTTATAGCTACGCTACAAGGCGAATGTACGAAATACGTTTGTTGTCTTTCACACGAGGCATACAAGTGATCTTGAAGGCAGGCAATAGTGTAACCTTCTTTGTATCTCCTCTTTCTGGCGCAACAGTTGTATCATGAGCATTGATGCAGCGGTAGCGCATGTTCCTACGATTAGCATGCATACAGTCTAGACATTCAGCAGGTAGCGCACATTTGGCACATCACTCGCGGCAACGAATGCATCATGGCAGAGGCGGCGGCGGCGTTTCGCGCTCTTGCCCATAAGAATATGGCGGTGGAACGCACGCCGGCGGCTAATTTTTCCTGTTGCTGTAATCTTAAAGCGCTTTTTCGCTGCGCTGTTGCTTTTCATTTTGGGCATACAACTCTTCTCCAATCAAGGTGATGTATCTTTGTTGCATTCATGCATTGAGGCCTACCAGAAATTTTCCTAGCTCATAACGCCTAAATTCGGCACTGCTAGAGCAATGCCCTTAAGCTTTCCTCGCACCAAGCGCTTTTTTATCCGGCGAAAGGATAACAGAGCATGTTGCGCCTTCCATCTTAATATCTTGGTCAATTTTTGATACATCTTCGAGTGCTTGTATAAAGCGCTTGAGCATATCAACACCAAGCGTTGAATGGACAATTTCGCGACCACGAAAGATGATACTTGCTTTGACCTTATCGCCATTTAGCAAGAATTCGCGTGCATGACGCGTCTTAAATTCAAAGTCATGAGTATCCGTTGCGGCTTTGAAGCGAATTTCCTTGAGTTGCTGCTGATGCTGGTTTTTCTTCTGCTGCTTCTCGCGCTTTTGCAACTCATAGCGATACTTACCCAAATCAATAACCTTGCATACAGGAGGCTCAGCCTTCGGAGCAATTTCAATAAGATCAAGACCTTGGTCGAACGCATACTCTAGAGCCTCGTGTGCGCTCATAATCCCAATTACTTGACCATCTTCATTCACAACGCGTACACGCGCAGCGTTAATTTCCTCGTTTACGCGCACGTTCAAGTCGTGCTTCTTGTTTGTCGGCGGTCGCCGTGTACTTCTGAATTTACCCAAGAATTACTAACAATAGTTGGAACAATGAAACAAATGGGGATTCGATGTTTGTCGATAAGACTTACACGACAGTTTTTGGATACAAACTTCAAATATCGGATTTTTTTCTCGATTAGCAAAATTTTCTTTGTCAGTCCGTGCATTCTCTTTTTGTTCGGAATTACGTATTTTGCGCCCCTCATAACCTTGTAGTAGAATACTCGCTGTGCAGTGTTCTACGCTACCTTGCATACACTCACAACCCCACAATACTATCTATGCGTGAACTGAACGACCAAGAATTGCGCCGTAGAGAGGAGCTTCAGCTTCTTATTCAGCGTGGCGTAAACCCATATCCATATTCCTTCGACAGAACTCATAGTTCCCTTCAAATACTCGAACAATTTTGCGACGACGCACCAGAACAGCTCGCAAATGTTGCTGTTGCTGGGCGCATTATGGCACTTCGGCGCATGGGAAAAGCAAGCTTTTGTCATATTCAAGACGCCTCGGGGCGTATTCAAATCTACCTTCGAACAGGTGATGTCCCAAACTATGATGATTTCAAGCTCTACGATATTGGCGATATTATTGGGGTTCGAGGATTTGTTTTTCGTACAAAGATGGGAGAGATTACTGTTCATGCCCAAGAGCTTACCTTGCTGTGCAAATCGCTTTCGCCTATTCCAATCGCTAAAGAAGCACACGACGAAGCTGGTAATACTATTCTGTATGATGCTTTTGCAGACAAGGAACTTCGCTACCGGCAGCGCTATAAAGACCTTATTGTCAATCCCCATGTCCGCGATATCTTTATCAAGCGCAGTACGATTATTCGAGCTATGCGCCAATTTTTTGATGAGCGTGGTTGGCTCGAAGTTGAAACACCAATTCTTCAGCCTCTGTATGGCGGTGCTCTAGCTCGACCATTTACTACATATCACAACGCACTCGATACCACGCTCTACCTACGCATTGCCGATGAGCTATACCTAAAACGCTTGATTGTTGGAGGATTTGAGGGAGTGTATGAAATCAGCAAAAACTTCCGCAACGAAGGCATGGACAGAACGCACAACCCTGAATTTACGATGATGGAAATCTACGTTGCCTACAAAGACGTCTTCTGGATGATGGGAATGGTCGAGCAGCTTCTTGAGTACATTGCGGTAACAGCTCTGGGCAGCACAGAAATAGTACTTGGTTCATCGCCCCATACAACAGCCATTTCGCTACGTCCACCTTTTCGGCGACTCACACTGTTTGACAGCATTTACGAATATACAGGAGAGGATATACGAGCTCTCGACACTTCCGCACTTCATGCAGTAGCGAAGAAGCTCCACGTCGATATCGACGCCCAAGCACCAGCAGCAAAGGTTATAGATGAGATTTTCACTACAAAGGTTCAACCACATCTTGTTCAGCCCACATATATTACCGATTATCCACTAGCACTGTCACCACTTGCAAAAAAACATCGAACGCACGAGGGTTTAACAGAACGCTTTGAGCTATTTATCAACGGGCAAGAATGCGCCAATGCATACTCAGAACTCAACGACCCAATCGACCAGCGCCAACGCCTCGAAGAGCAAGCACGCTTTCGTGCTGCTGGAGATGATGAAGCAATGGTCATCGATGAAGATTTCCTTCATGCTTTGGAAATTGGCATGCCTCCAACTGCTGGATTAGGGATGGGCATCGACCGCCTTGTTATGCTTCTCACAAATCAAGAATCTATCCGGGATGTTCTTCTCTTCCCACAAATGAAACGACTAGGATAAGTTTCAATAAGGAGTTACTACCTATGGCATTGTTGCGGCACGCATATCGCATGCCCCGCGCTGGCTCACTCACACGCCTTGAGTACATACAGGAATATCTCCCCGAACCACATGCGCAGGAAGTTCTTGTTGAAGTTCATGCTATTGGGCTAAATTTTGCCGACATCTTTGCTATGATGGGGTTATATAGTGCGACGCCTCAAGATAGCTTTGTGCCTGGCTTAGAATATTCTGGCATAGTACGCGCTGTAGGAAGCAATGTACAGCATATTCATGTAGGACAGCGTGTTATGGGGGTTATACGCTTTGGTGCATACGCAACACACCTCACTATCGATGAACGCTACGTAGTACCGCTTCCCACTGACTGGAGCTTTGAGGAAGGAGCTGCCTTTATTGTACAAGCCTTGACGGCATACTATGCGCTTGTTCCACTTGGTGCTCTCCGACCTGGAGCAACTGTTCTTATTCATAGTGCTGCGGGCGGCGTAGGAATTATGGCAAATCGTATTGCCAAAAAGCTTGGCGGCTATACCATCGGTTCTATTGGTACAGAATCCAAACGAGACATCGCTCTGCGTGAAGGATACGACTATGTATTTGTGCGTTCTGGAACATCGTATCGAGCTTGTAAGAGCGATTTGCACACAGCACTGCACAACAGACCCTTATCCCTTGTGCTCGATAGCTTAGGTGGTGAGGCATTACGAGCAAGCTTCGACATGCTCGCCCCAACAGGACGGATTGTGTGTTTTGGTTCAGCAAGTATGGCATTTCGCGGCACACGCCCACCATACCTCTCTCTACTGTGGAAATGGCTTCGGCGTCCTCGATTCGATGCGCTTACGATGATCGAGCAGAATAAATCTATTATGGGATTCAACCTCATCTGGCTTTGGAATCATTTGGAGGAAATGTCCTCACTTCTTCACGCACTTCAGCAGCTTGCTTTACCCAAGCCATTTGTTGGGCATATCTTCTCGTTTGAAGAACTTCCTCACGCCATTACGACTTTTCAGTCTGGCACAACTGTTGGCAAGGTCGTCATTCGAGTCTCCCAGCCTTGTCCATAAGAGTCAGCTTATGCTCAACTATCGTTGTCGCATGGAGGATTGAATACGCCTAACGCACCGTATGAATTGAGGCTGTACGTCAATAACCCGAAGACCGGGAACTGCAATAGTCACACGCGGGCGTAATGTTCCAGTCGTTGTCGTACTCGCATCGTTGTACTCAAGCGCCACATGCACGTGCTCTGGCGTTAATGCAGCTACGGTATTAATACCTCCTCGTACTGTTATATCGACATGCTGGGGTCGCATGAGCAACGAATGCCGTGCAGGTGCTCCTGTAATCTGTACGGGAATATCTTCGAGCTTCATCTCTGCCATTTGTTGAATGCTCACTGTAACTACAACAGATACTTGCGGCACATACACAACGCCGTAGAGTGTATCACTGAGCGACGTCTGGATACGCATTGGCTCATAGACATCGCGTAGGCGTATTGGTGCAGTGTTCCAATGGGAAATACGCTGGAGCATTGTTCTGCTGCCACGTATCGTAATGCTATCGGGTACGGTAGTAGGTGATTGAGCAAGAATGAAGCCCTCGCGGACTTGCAAGTATAGCACAGGGCGGACTGGAACGCGTTTCTCAACGGTGCTCCCTACCAGTACTGGAATAGAATCTGTCATCACACGCTGTATTTTAATACCTACTGGAGCTTGTATTGCTTGCACAAGAGCTTGCCGAGAAAGTAACAACGAGCTGGGTTCTTCTGCACGCACAGCAAGCTGCCTTTCCGACAAGTACACAATACATCGAACTGCCGATGACAAAAAATGACTGATAAGTTGCCATCCCGGACCCTGCACTTGTACTCGTATCGCTGTCTGTACTTCGGTTTCTAGTGTCTTACCTGCAGGTAAGCGTATCTCCAGAGGAACATCGATTACCGTTGTGTATTCCTCTCGCATGCTTGCATACAACCATAGGCTTAATGCCAGTGATACACATACCACCAACGGCACAAAAGCAAACGAACGCGAGGATGGTGCGCGCATAGCGAACCTCCAGCAAGGCGCTTTGTATTCTCAAACACCAAAGGCTTCGGCGACACTACGCTGCAACGCATACGTATGCGGTACGAAGCCTCAGAAAAGTATCCCCCATGCTATCGCGTGGGTTCTATTCTGTCATTACTACAAGATATTTGGCATTCTTCCAAAATGCTTTTTCGTCAAGGATTTTGAGCATACACTGATTTTCACCATTGGGGACAAGCTCGTAGGTATCGGTATCATGGTTTGATACTAGCGTTGTGCGGTCTTTCGGCGCGGGTATCGAGAATTCCTTCATCGCTGTAATATCGATTCTCGTAAAGTCTTTGAGGTCAAAATTCTGCTTCACCGCAATGCGCCCACCAAAGAAGAGTACTTGCCCCTGTTTGTCAATTACCCCTTTATTCATCAAATCATCGCGCTTGCCGATAATGTAATATGCTGTGTTGAGTTCCTTGACCTTACTATTGATAATTTGGTCTTTTTCAGCAAGTTTTGCTTTCAGTGAATCAATCGTTTTGCGCGATATAGCGAGCTGTTGGCGCAGTGCAATAATTTCTTGCTGCTGCTCACTGACTAGGCGTGCTAGCGAGTCTGCCTTTTGCGAGACAGCAGCTAGCTTGCGTTCGGTCTCTGCAAGCTTACCTTTCAGCCTCTGTATTTCCTCAGCTTGTTTACGAATCATTGCCGTCTTTTCGTTCATACGACGTGCAATATCCTCCATACGGCGGCGAAAATCTGCTGCCGACTCGCCACGCTCTGGTCCCATGGTCTTCAAAATACCCTCTTCTGCTTCCAGAGCAGCTAGAACGCTCATCATCTCATCAACTTGTCGCAAGGTTTGCTGATAAAGGCTGTCAGTACGGTTTTTCTCTGCCATGAGGTTCATTTTTTCCGCATCAACAGCTTTGATAAGTTCTTCCTGACCACCGCATTGCGAACAGCTGCTTACTGCTACTGCGGTTAATGCTAGAAGAATCACTGCATAACGCATAATATTCAACACCATGAAGAATGGAACAAAACTAGGTAGCTACGATAATGACACCTCGATACACTCTTCTATCATGTCAGAATAGAGCGATTAGGCGTGTACATTGTATATACATCCTATGCCGAAGAAGTAGCATCAATGGTGCATAACAAAAAGTTCTTCTCTACAGCAGTATCAGCTTCGACATGGACACTACTTACCACACCTGCTATGGGGGCTTTAATATCGTTCTCCATTTTCATTGCTTCGAGGATAAATAAACGTTCACCCTTCTTCACATGTTGACCCTGCTGTATATTGACCGCCTTTAGCAGTCCGGGCATGGGAGCAGTAACCTTCACACTTCCCGATACGGTCGTTGCTGTAGCTTTCAGGAGGCGCTGAAAATACATATCGCGCTCAGAGCGTGCATAGATGGTGTATGTGTATCCATTATACGACAACCGTATTGCCTCATCGCTGTCATCAACGATAATAACTGGGTAGCGCGTACCATCTGAAGACAGGAAATAGAGAATAGAGGGATTTTCCGTATCGCGTTCGAATGTGTACGCCTTAGTATCGGACAAATACACGGTAGTATCGCGTACAATTCCGATAAATTCTCCATCCAAATACTCTGATGAACAAAAGTACTTCATAGAGCAAGCATGACATGGTACATGCAACAGGCAATAATATTGACGTGGAGTCTAGCGTTGCCCGTACTTTGCTTTATACTGTTCGTAAAGGAATTTCTGCTTATCCGTGAGTTGCAAGCGTTTCCCGCGAATATACGCATACTCTACACGATTTCCACGCATATCAAGGGCGTCGCCCTCAGATACAAACAGTGTTGCATCTTTTCCAACCTCTAGCGTACCAACACGATGTTCTATGCCTAGTATTATGGCAGGATTACGTGTAATAGCCGATAGAGCAGCTTCTTTGTCTAGACCAAATGCTGCAGCAGTACCAGCTTGAAATGCAAGGTTGCGCTGCTGCCAGTTTTGTGGTAGCCCGCCAATGCAAAACAGGATACCAGTCTTATGCAATAGTGCAGGTGTTTTGTACGGTTGCTCTATATCGTCCGACCAACGCTGCGGCAGCACATGCGTTCCTTCGAGCATCACAGGGACATTGTATGCCTTTAAGACATCAGCAACAAGCCAGCTATCGGCACCACCAACGATAATTGGCGTGATACCAAATTCTCGAGCAAATTGCACAGCAGCAATAATAGCTTTAGCATGATGTGCTCGAATAAAGAGTTTCTTTGAGCCATCGAATAGACCCCGCATTGCTTCCAGACGAAGATTTTTCTCCTTGGGCATAGCAGATTTTGCATAGGCTTGTGCCTCACGAAAGAGCTGATATAGCGCATGCAGCTGTTTTGTATAGGCTTCGTCTTGGGCTTTACGGTCAATATCTTGCGCACCTGGTTGGCGGACTGGAACAGGAAAATTGACGTGGATTCCGATATCTGCTTTCAGTACCGCATCTTCCCAGTTCCACGCATCAAGCTCTACGACCGACGAACGCCCTGACACTAGCCCGCCACGTGGAGCTACCATAGCGAGCAGCACACCATTAAAGCGCACAGTAGGAATAATCGCTGACTCAGCGTTATAGGCAATAAGTGAACGAACATGAGGATTGATACTTCCTACTTCTTCATCATCGTTTGTTGCACGCACAGCCTCTATTTCCACAAGACCAAGAGTCGTATTGACGGCAATCAAACCCGGATACACATGCTTTCCCCGTATATCGAGTACTTCTGCTCCTGTACGGTCAAACGGCGTTTCTGCCTTGCCAACGAGCGTTATTTTCCCTTCTGCAAACCCTAGAACACCATCTTCGATCACTGTCCCATTCCCTTGATGAATGGTACCACCAACCAGATATATCGGTCGTGCCTGTGGCGGTGCAGGTGTAGGGAAAGACTGAGCATCCAACCTGCAGCACCATGCCACACTTACAACGAGGCATAGCGGAATAAAGACGTGTACATTCGCCATACGGTGTGTACGCTAGAGAATGTTAGAGAATTGTTGTACTGTCAAGTTGTGCTAATGTGCTTACAAACATCTTGTAGCGCAGCCGTACATTCATCAACCTCAAGACGCGTTACAATGAGGGGTGGGAGCAAGCGTATGACTGTGTCAGCAGTGGCATTAGCAATCACGAAGCGTTTGAGAAGCTCCTCAACCACCGGAGCAGCAGGTACACTGAGTTTCAGTCCTGCCATAAGCCCACACCCACGCACTTCCTCGATGATTGCAGGGAATTGTTGTTGCAGAATCATCATATTAGTTCGCAAATAGCACCCCACTTCCCGCGCATTACGCATAACACCCCCGTAGAGCTCCCTCATTACAACAATCCCTGCTGCACAAGCAACTGGGTTGCCACCAAACGTCGTACCATGCATACCTTTTGCCCAGACATCCTCAAGGTGCTCAGCAGCAAGAATTGCACCCAACGGTAATCCACCACCTATGCCTTTTGCCATCGTTACAATGTCTGGCTTCACGAGGAAATGGTCAAAGCTAAAGAACTTACCGGTACGCCCTGCACCTGCTTGCACTTCATCAGCAATAATGAGAAACTCAAATTGCTCCTGCAACTCAAGGATAGTATTCACAAATTCAGGCTCAGCGAACACAATTCCACCCTCTCCCTGTAAGAATTCAAGTACTATAGCACAGGTCTTTCGGTGCACAGCTCGGCGCAGAGCTTCGCTGTCATTAAATGGCAGAATGAGGGCGTTGGGCAAGAACGGTTCCATACCGTCTTTATAGAGCGGTTTTGCCATAATAGAGAGCGCCCCATACGTACGTCCGTGAAATCCTCCCATAAAGCCTATAATCTCCGTCTTCCCACGCATATTCCCCCAGCGCCGTGCAAGCTTTAATGCACCTTCCATAGCTTCTGTTCCCGAATTCGAGAAGAATACTCGTGCGTAGCCCGTATGCTGTACCAAGAGCTCGGCAAGCTCTATCTGTGGTTCTTGGTAAAAGACATTTGACAGATGCATAAATGACTTCGCTTGCCGCACTACCGCATCGACAAGGCGTGGATGACCATGTCCTAAGGCATTCACGGCAATCCCGCTCAAGAAATCGAGATACGAATCTCCTTCAATACTTGTAATGCGGCAGCCTGATGCATGACGCACAGCGATTGGCAAACGACGATAGACTTGAAACATCGCCTTTTGCTCGCGCTCGATAACTTCTTGGCTTGACACAGCAATATTCATAACTGCAGCAACGAAAGACACAGCGCCTTAAAGATACAAAAGCTCTAGCACACAGACTAGCTTTTCCTTGAAACCTAGAAAAATCTTTTGTATTCTATCACGCCCGTACCAAAGACAGAACCCTGCATCTAGGGATAGATGCAGGGTTCTGGAGACTCCGTACGATACTCTAAGGTCTCTACCACATTAGTCAAACGTAACGCGCACACCGAACTGCATCTGCCATACGTCGGAAATCTGTGCGCTGCTGCGCAGCGTTCCAGGAAGTGTTAGGTTGCCATCCACAATTGTAGCACCGCTCAGACGATAGCGTGGCTGATTATTCACAACACCTTGAAACTCCAACGGAGCAGTTTGCGCTAGTGCATCGGCAACACCCCATGAGCGATTCAGCATATTTGTAACGTTGAAGATGTCCAAACGAGCTTGTAAGCGCAGTGGACGCTCCTCCGTGATCCCTACTTGGAAGTCATGGGTCAGAGACATATCGATCCGTGTCAGAATTGGTCTTGTGCCACCATTACGTTCTGCATACATTCCACGCCGCGTTCTGAGATATGGGTCTTGCTCGATATATGCATTGAGAGCAGCCCACTGCGCAGCAGCATCGAATGTACGCCCGCCCACTGTCAAAGGCACAAAGTTAATCTGGCTCGGGTCTGCTGGAACGAACATTAGATCATTTCCTGCTATAGCATCACCATTCAAATCACCATTCACGGTGTAGGTAATACGGTTTTGGCTTTGTGCTTGTACAAAGAAGGTGAGTCGTGTAATACCAACTTCTTTTGGAAGATCCAGCGTTCTTGACCAATTCAAGCCATACGATACTGACGCAATAGCACGGTGTGTCATATCGTTATCAGAGAACGACAAGTCGAGGAAGTTATTGCCTCGAATAGAACGTGCATCGCGCCATGAGCTGAAGGCAATCGAACCAAAGCTTGACAGGTCTCGCGATTCCGAATACGTATATGCAGTCATGAGATTCAAGCCAAAATCAAAATCGCGACGTACCTGTGCAGTCAAAGCAAAGGAGTTCCCTTGATTGGTGTTGTCCAGAACTATCACATCCGTGATCTTGAAAACGTAGCGATTTGCGCTATCCACAGCAGGAGTGAACGCACCCGTTGCCGACTGACGGAATGACCCGGGGTAGCGTGGGCGGTTATCGGGTCCGCTAAAGTTTGCTGTTGGATTTGGCAGATTTGCATTCCGATACAGCACAGCATTGATGTTTTGGCTATAAATACCTTCCAGTGTCGCAATAATGCCCCCCGGAAGCTCCTGATCAACAGCTATGTTCGCGCGAAAGACTTGTGGAAAACGGAAGTTGGGATTAGAAATGGCGATATTGTACGATGCAGGTGGCACGGCAGCAGAGGCATTCGGTGGAATGTTTGCTGTAACCGATGGATCCCAACGAATTGGTTGCTGTGTTCCGGGAATGAGTGTCTGGTTCAATACTGCACCAGAAATGTTATACAGACCATTGAACATGCCGGTGTTGCTCACTTGATTGGAAATAATCACAAATGGCACGCGACCGCTAAAGATGCCAGCACCGCCTCGAACCTGCGTTGTGCGCTCACCTGTTACATCCCAATTAAATCCAAGACGCGGCGACCACAGCACAGTAGTCTGCGGTAGTTGCGACGTATTGAAGCGCTCGCCACCAAAAGAAAAGTTCGGCATTTCTGGGTTATTCAACGCTGTAGGAGCAAAGGACGGGACATCAGCACGCACACCAAGCGTCAAACGGAACGTCGGGGTGATGTTCCACTCGTCTTGAAGATAGAAGCCAATCTGTGTAGACCGCGTTTCGGCTATAGGAATCCTTCCACCTTCAAGTGCAGAAAACCACAGTTGATAGCGCTGAGTGCGAACATTACGCCCCGCTGCAGCTGCGTAGAAATCAGAAAACGACAGGAACTGATACAAGCCGCTGATATTCGGTGTGAAGCCGTTCTGGAACGCAAAGCTTTCGAAATTTGCACCTGCTGTAATCGTATGGTCACCGATATATCGGGTTGCATTTACTTGTGCTTGCCATGTATCTGTATTGAGGAGGTTATTGGGCGTGAATGGCTCATCACCAAAGGAAGTAACGTTGCGTCCACCCAATAGAATGTCAACTGTTGGAAAGCGCTTGCTTCCAAATAGCTCACGATAATCACGGTTTGCAGTGAAACCACCAAGAACATTAATATACCACTCTCCGCCAAATGTGCCGTTATATTCCAAAACCGCTGAATAAATGTCGTTATTGATGCGGTAATTGGAGTTGGAGAAGTTCATAGCAAACAGGTTACCATTGCGTCCATTCACCCCACCACTGCTCGACATCGGCACGTCACGGAACGAACGAAGATAGTTAAAGCGCAAGAACACTTTCTGGTTTTCATCAATATTATAGTCGAAGCGTGCCGTTGCTTTAGCGCTGAAGCTAACGAGGCTATATCCTTGATACTCGCCGGGGTCGTACTGGTATGTATCAATAAGGAAGCGGCGCAAACGATCAAGCGAATCTGCAAGATTAATACCAGGACGCACAACGTTTGCTCCCGTTGGCGTCTGTGCAGAAGAAGCAACAAAGAGCGTCCCCGGATCGACTCGGTTTTCTACTTCCCCATTCACAAAGAAAAAGAGCTTATCTTGCACAATCGGACCGCCAAGGCGAAAACCATATTGCGCAATGCTAAATGTCGTACCGGGCTGAAGCACTGCTGTTCTACTGCCATCTGTACCTTGAACACTATCACCAAGGAATGTTTGGTTACGCAGATTGTAAAATGCTGAAAAGCGCAGTTGGTTATCGCCTTTGCGTGTAACAGCATTGATGCCCGCACCTACAAATCCGCCTTGCCGTACATCAAAGGGAGCAAGGTTTACCTGAAATTCCTCGATAGCATCCAGCGAAATTGGTGTAGCATTTGTCTGTCCACCGGGTAGCGAAGCAAGACCAAAACTATTGTTGTAGATAGAACCATCAATCGTAAAGTTGATAAAGCGCGGGTCCTGACCGGCAAACGACAACCCATTTGCCTGCGGAGTGAGGCGTGTGAAGTCTTGTGTGCTACGACTCAGGGTAGGTAGCGTTTCAATAACTGCTTTGCTAATGTTCGTTGCAGCACCTGTGCGTTCGCTTCCCATCACGGCGTTTTTCTTCGAGGTAACAGTAATTTCTGAGAGCCGTACTTCTCCCTCTTCGAGAGTAGCGTTGAGAATAAATGTCTCACCAAGACGAATCATCACATCGCTGAACTTTTCAGCTTTCATACCAACCGATGAAATCTGTACCGTATAAGGCCCACCGGTGCGCATACCGGGAATATTGTAGCGTCCTGTTGGACCGGCAACCCCACCGTATTTTGTGCCTGAAGGTTCATGTGTTGCAACAACGCGGGCACCTGCAAGCGGTTTACCATCTTTTGTTGTTACCGAACCACTCAGCGCCCCACTAGTAACCCCTTGTGCAAATACAGACGTGGTGTACGCGAAAAGCAGGGTTAGAGCTAGTATGAGTTTGTTCATACAGTCCTCAAAATTTAGATGTGAAACAATGTGCTATTGGCGAAGTACATAACTACCAATAGAGTACACGTGGATTAAACAGCTTTTGTCGTAGCAAAAATACAATTTTGCGTTTTGACACAATGCGAAAAAGCGAGATGTTAATAAATTGTAACTTCGATGTATAAGTTTCATTACGTGGCATCTCTTCATGCGCGTTCCTCTTATAGACCTTCAAGCACACTATCAATCGCTCAAGCCTGCTCTGGATGAGGCACTTCTACGGGTTGCTGCTTCGCAAGTTTGTATTTTGGGCAAGGAAGTAGAAGACTTTGAACATGCAATAGCAGCATACACAGGCACGCAGTTTGCCGTTGCTGTTTCGAGTGGCACAGATGCACTTTTGATGGCACTTATGGCACTTGATGTGCGCGCTGGTGATGAAGTTATTGTGCCAACATTTTCGTTCTTTGCTACGGCAGGTGCAGTCGCCCGTCTTGGTGCTACCCCTACATTTATTGATGTAGAGCCTCAGAGCTTTACTCTCAACCCATTATTGCTCGAAGAGCGCATTACATCTCGTACCAAAGCTATTATCCCTGTGCATCTATTTGGTCAGTGTGCAGCAATGAATGATATTCTCTGCATTGCAGAGCGTCACGGTATTCCTGTTATTGAAGATGCAGCGCAAGCAATAGGCGCGGAATACGTCAATGGCAAGAAAGCTGGTTCTATGGGCATTATGGGGTGCTTCTCATTTTATCCAACGAAAAATCTCGGTGCATTCGGTGATGCAGGCGCTATCACAACAAACGATGAAGCACTCTACATCAAGCTCAAGCAAATGCGCAATCACGGCATGGAACCACGATATCACCACAAGTTTGTAGGCGGAAACTTTCGCATGGACGCATTACAAGCAGCCGTTCTGAATGTTAAGCTCCCCCACGTAGAGTCATGGCACGCCGCACGACGACGCAACGCAGACCTCTATACGCGGTTGTTTGTCGACTATGGTCTAGCATCCATCATACCCGCGCGCATGGCATGTCGCGATTTCCCTCACTGTCCTGAGTGCGCAACACAACCAATTGATAGGTTCAGTAACGACACTGTACTTCTTGTGCCAGAGCAAGTCTACCGTTCTACCCAAATTCGCAACTATCACATTTTCCACCAATACACTATACGCGCCCCTCATCGCGATAAGCTCCGAAACTATCTAGCCGAGCACGGTATTGCGTCAGAAATATACTATCCTCTACCACTGCACCGACAAGAATGCTTCCAGCATATACCAAGTGCGTATGACCCATTTCCGATTGCGACGTGTCTATCGGCACATGTTCTTTCGCTGCCAATGTATCCTGAGCTTTGTGAAGAGCAAATACAGTATATTGTTCAGACGATAGCACAATTTTTTGACATATAACGTGCATCCCACTTATCAACCTTACACCATGTACCATGCTTGCTCTGTTCCATCGTGCCACAGAATATGATCAGCGTATGCAGGGTGCTCGCTGGACTATCGCGTGTATATGCCTACTACACCTTCAGATTCAGACCCTTGCCCAGTTTCCGATGCTACGATTTAAGCACTACACCATTAAGCATGGGCTTCCTCAAAACACAGTCCTGTGCATTGCACAAGACCAGCAGGGATTTATTTGGCTTGGAACGCAGGATGGGCTATGCCGCTACGATGGCTATAGTTTTCGCGTCTTTCGACACCGTCCCAATGACTCAACAACCCCCTCTGTGAATTACATCACACGTCTCCATGTTGCACGGGACGGTACACTGTGGATAGGTACCGCTGATGGAGGTCTTAACGCTTACAACTATCGCACACAGCGCTTTACAGTACACATGCACAAGCCAGAAAACCCTCATTCTATCGCAGATAACACGATACAAGCTCTCTATGAAGACCAAGACGGTACTATTTGGGTGGGAACAGAGCACGGTGGGCTCAGTATCTTTTCCCCGAAGCAGCAGCATTGGAAGCGTCTTAATTTCAAAACACTCGACGGGCATATATTAAGCAAAAACCGCGTGTACGCTATACTCAAAGACCATCAAGGAACCATTTGGGTGGGAACGTATGGTGATGGACTGTATTGTTTTCGCCCATCTGACAGCACCCTTGTACAACGCTACTGCTATCATCCTGCAAATCCGCAAGGATTAAACAGTAATATTATTACTTCCTTACATGAGGACTCGAATGGCAATCTTTGGATAGGCACAATTGGTGGGGGCATTAGCCGCCTTGATACCAGACGCCAGCACTTCACACGATTTGTCCATGTGCCTTCCGACCCTTCAACACTGAGCAATAACTCTGTGTGGTCAATAGAGCGCGACAGTCTTGGCAGCATATGGATTGCCACAAATGACGGTCTTAATCTCTTTGACCACACCACAGAACGGTTTCTGCACTACAAACATAACCCCAGCGACCCTTCGAGCCTTAGTGATAACCTCCTTGCACGTACAAAGCTTTTTTGCGACCGCCATGGTGTGGTATGGATAGGTACAAATGTGGGCGGCGTTAACACATTAGATATTCATCAGAAAAAGTTCTACAGTTTTCGGCAGTTTGTATCATCTCAGAACGTATATTCCGCTTCCGGTCAAGCTGTTCGAGCACTGTATGAGGATCACTATGGCAA
>JANWZB010000037.1 GCA_025055035.1 Candidatus Kapaibacterium sp. | reverse complement strand
TCGACGTAGTATGCGTAGTCGGCGCGGCGGATTTGCTCACGCAGATGCTCAAGGCGAGCGACAATGGAAGTCTCTAGGTGCTCAGAAGGGGAGGTAGTTGATAAAGCGATATCGTATTGTTGTGCCATATCTGTGCTAACAGTTATCAGGAGAGGTCATGGAAGGCAAGCGAGCAATCTGCTCTCGTATGGCTTGAATTGCTCCTTCAAGTTGATACAGTCGCCGTGCTATGCGTACTTGTTCCTCGGTGTGTTTTTTATAACGCTCGTGTTCGTCGGCTATTTCGGCAAGATATCGAGTTCGATGGGGAGGAATAATGTAAGTCTTTTTGCTCATTTCTTGCGAAACGGCAAAGCTTGAAGGCAAGTCCGCTCCTGTTTTGCGAACGATAGTGTCGATAAGTGCTCGGTACAATGCGTTCATACCCGGATCATTAAACTGCGAAGCCATTGTACCATACACAGGCATCTCTTCAAGCTTCATAGTCCATGCACCATGCGAGCGCTGATATTGCTTTTGAACAGCACGTAGGGCATCGAGTGCACCAAGTTTGTCGAACTTATTGAGTGCGATGATGTCGGCATAATCAATCATATCAATTTTTTCAAGCTGCGTTGCAGCCCCAAATTCTGGAGTCATGACGTATAGAGAAACATCAGCAATATCGGTAATTTCCGAGCCGCCTTGTCCAATTCCTGCCGTTTCGACAAAGATAAGATCGTACTTTGCACACTGTACAGCCTGAACCATTGCACTCACATGTGCACTGATAGCAGTGTGAGCTTGACGCGTTGCTATAGAGCGCATAAAAACACGTGGAGTATTGATTGCATTCATACGAATGCGGTCGCCGAGTAGTGCACCACCGGTCTTGCGTTTTGAAGGGTCTATGGATAGTATTGCTACACGCTTATCGGAAAAGTCGAGAAGAAAACGACGAACTAATTCGTCAGTGAGAGAGGATTTCCCTGCTCCGCCAGTACCTGTAATACCAACAACAGGCGCTCGGTTCTGCAGTGCACTATCGGTAATGGCTTGCATTGCTGCTGTGCTAAGGGCGTTGTTTTCTATGAGTGTGAGTATGCGTGCAAGTGCTATTGCGTTACGGCTGTGCAATTGCTGTAGGAGAACGTGTTCTTGACCTTCCCACCGAGCAGTAAGCGAAAAATCTGATTGTTGGACGAGGTCGTTGATCATTCCTTGTAATCCCATCACACGTCCATCTTCGGGTGAATAAATGCGAGTAATACCATAGGCATGAAGCTGCGCAATTTCATCAGGAAGGATAGTACCGCCACCGCCGCCAAAAATGCGCACATGTGCTGCGTCGTTCTCAACAAGAAGGTCGTGCATATAACGGAAAAATTCGTTATGTCCGCCCTGATAGCTTGTAACTGCTACAGCCTGTACGTCTTCTTGAAGAGCTGCATCAACGATTTCACGAACAGAGCGGTTATGACCGAGATGGATAACTTCCACACCGGTTGACTGCATAATGCGCCGCATAATGTTGATAGCGGCATCATGACCGTCAAACAATGATGCAGCAGTAACGATGCGGACGGTGTGTCGAGGTTTGTACGGTGCTGGAGTATGCATGTAGATAAGGGAAATGGTACTGAAAATGCTGTCGGGACTATTGTTCATTGTTGACAGCTGCAATAGCAGTGTCGAGAGCAGTAGTGTTCTGGTCATGAGAGACACTGTCAGGAGCTATCTTAAGTTCTTTGCGTCGGCGAACCATTGCAACAAACAATCCAATAACCATTAAGAGAACGCCGCCCCACACAAGATTGATGAAAGGCTTATACGAAAGCTCGACTACAAAAACCTGTCGTGGCACAGTTTGAGGCTTCGACGAATCTGCAAATGCAAGGAGCGCTTGTGACTTTGCAAGGGTGTCTTTGTTAGCGAGAATACGCTGGAATGCAATAAAGTACGTCGTGCCGGGAATGTTATACGGCTCTTGGTGTTGTGCAGCTGCATTGCCTTCTATGCCTTCTCGGCCTTTGAATGTTGTGTATAAGGTTTGTACAGTTGTATCTGCGCCATGTGGCGTGTGATGGACAAGTTCTATAACTACTCCCAAGCGCAAATCATTCGGTGATGTACCTCCTTGCATAGCAGCCATTGCTTGCGACATGTCAAACCTTTTGAGAAGAAGCGTGTAGGTACTGTCGAGCGGCATAACGACGGGATGTTGCTTGTTGATGATAGCTGTTGGAGCGTCTCCCTCTGTTTCCAGAGCTTTAGGTGCAATATACATATCTCCGGCAAGTGTTCGCTGAATGCCGGGTTCGAGAAATGCTGACTGCCGTTTGTTGAAGTCACTCCAATATAGCACAGGCGCTACAACATGCTGCTTACCGTCTTTTTCTAGGGCAATGTAGTATTTGTATTTCTCGCGGTCTTTATACTCTTGTTCAACTTGCTCCCGACCAACGAATAGGACTGTGTACCCTAGCACTTGCTTGGGTACACCCTGTGGAAGAGCAACGTGCTTTGTTAGCGAATAGCGGGATGCTGCCACAATTCCCAACAATAGGAGAGCGATACCAGCATGAGAAAGAAATGCACCGGAATGTTGAGGCTGTAAGCGAAGAAAGCGTAATGCCATGTCGACATTTGTACAGAGTGCAAATAGTGCACCAAAGACAAGCGCAAGATAGGCAGGGTCGCGAACGCCAATGAGTGCAAGGAGCATGCTCGCTATTCCTGCAAAGAGCACAGGAACAACAATGCCTCTGCGAAATTGCTGTAATGTTGTGAAGCGCCAGCGCAATACAATAGATGCTCCATTAACGCATGCAATGACAATAGCTAGTGGTAGATGCATCGTGTTGTAGTATGCGATATCGATAGCAACTTTGGGCTGTTTGAGAATCTCACACACAATAGGCCAGCTCGTACCAATAGTAACAATCACCGCGCTGGATAATGTGAGGGCTGCTCCAATCGAAAGTCCGAACTCTCGCGATGTATAATGAAAATTTGCCTTCGGCGATCTGATATCCTTCATGCGCAGTGCAAAAATACCAAAGCCTATAGCTGCAAACACAGCAATACACGCTAGAAGAAGAACATAGGCAAAGAGTCCGGGATCGACAAACGAGTGTACTGATGTGTCGCCAAGAATACCGCTACGCGTGAGAAATGTGGAATACAATACCATGATAAATGCTAGGATTGCAAGAGTGAAGTTGGTACGTACCAGCCCTCCTGTTTTTTGCTGTACGAGCATTGTATGTACAAGTGCGACGGCCACAAGCCATGGAATAAGTGAGGAATTTTCTACTGGATCCCAACCCCAGAATCCACCCCAGCCAAGTGTTTCGTATGCCCAGAATCCCCCAAGCATGATACCAAAGCCTAGCACAGCAGTGCCAAATAGTACCCATGGTAGCGATATACGTATCCACTGGTGATACTCTCGCTTCAGGAGTGCTGCCATGGCAAATGCAAATGGGACAGACATTGATGCAAAGCCGGCAAACAGAATAGGAGGGTGGATAGTAATCCAGAGGTTTTGCAAAAGAGGATTCAAGCCCTTGCCATTACGTGGCATGAATCCCTCAGGGATGCCATCCTGTGCGAAGGATTCCCAAACAAGTGCAAACGGACTTTTGGCAACGAGCATTAGTAGCAGAAAGACGAGAATAAGTGCGTAGAATGCCATGACCTCACTTTCGTATCGGTGTTTGCGTACATATGGGAGGAGGCTCACGCCGAGCACTGAAACTAGCACTGTCCAGAGCATAAAACTTCCTTCCTGCCCGGCGTAAAACGTTGCCAGAAGAAGTGGTATAGAAAGTTCTCGTGAAGAATGTCCCCAGACATATGTGTAGCGGAAGTCATGTGTCAGAATATTGTAGAGCTGAAGTCCTGATGCACACAATGTCCCGACGCAGACCGCTACGAGGAAGGTTCGTCCAATACGGCGAAACTCGTCTTGCCATGCAGGTCCGCGAGTTGTGTACAGCGATAGAATGTATGAGCCTGACGATACAAGTGCAGCAGCAAAAAGAAGATTGATGAGAAATTGAGCGTAGTATGCAAGCATAGACGCCTCTGAGGCATAAGTTAGGAAATCAGAGTAGTTAATAGAATACTAGGGAATAGAGTGGATTGACGACGCAGCATGAACAGGTATAGCATGAACACGTACATGAGCATTATATTCGGCGCTCATTGCATCGAGAAGTGGGGTAATAAACGCAAGAGCATGCCGAACGGACTCTTCATCGGGGAATGTGTAGTATAGTTCGTACACTCCATGGGCATACTGCTCATCCATGAGAAATCCATCAGGAAAGTGATGATGGAGTTGTGTTTTGACATACTCTGATGCAGCGCGGTCTTTTGCTGCGCGGAGTTCTTGCTCTTGGCGCTCAATGTACACAAACGTCAGCATCGATGCTATTTCCTGAGGAAGTGGCGGCAGGGAGCTGCGAGGAATAAGAAAAGCGCTAAGCGCTGAGAAGTCTGAGAAAATGCGGTGCTGAGCAGTAGCTTTCATTAGATATTCAAAGCCGCTCGAACCGCCCGTTCCTACTTTCGTTCCTATCATGCGCATCGCCATTTGTGCATGACGATAGCGCCATACAGAGAAGTTCTCATCGATAGCGATAAGTGCCTGTAACAGCCGAAAAGGCAGATGAAGCATTGGATACTCGCGATATAGCAAAATAAATAGCGCTGCTTGCGATGCTCGAAACGATAATCGCCGTAGTCCGCGTTTGCGCAAAGACTCGTAGTGCTCTTCATCGAAGAATGCACGGAAGCTTTGTTCGTTCATGTCCGTCTGTGCAAGCAGTGTTTGAATGTCATGTGCAGACATTGCAGCGTTGTCTTGAATCATTGCTCGTTCATGAGCGAACATGCGCTCAACCGCCTGTTGATATTCCTGCCAAAATGAGTAGGATGGCTTCTGTATAAACGGCATTCGTTCAAGCCAAAGTTCCACAAGAGAGAAAAGCGATGGTTGGTGTTCTGCGTGTTCAATACGCAGCTTGTCCTCTGGTGAAAGTGGCATATGAGTCAAAACGCGCTGCTCGCGAGTCAAACCAAGCTTAATTTCAATTAAGCGAAACTGCACAGATTGAAAGCCGCTTGCAGGATATAGAACATTCCGAAAATCAAGAAAGTCCATCGGTGTCATTGTTTCCAGTACATCAATTTGCTGAAACAGAATCGGTCCGATAGCAACAATGCGCTCTAGATGATGAAGGGCTTTAGCGACGTCATGTTCTGGTATTGGGTTTTGAGAAAATATGTGCAGGACAGCCTCAAGCTCGTGAAGAATTTGCTTAAACCATAGTTCATAGGCTTGATGTGTAATGATAAAGAGCATTTCATCATGCGCAGCGTATGCAATATCTATTAATTGTCCTTCTGCAGTCCGCTGCGGGCGTTGGTATTCCCACATCTGTCCAGAACGGGGGATCTGAGCTGCTAAAATCGTGGATAAATGTAAGTAATCAGCGTAATACAAGGGGCGTTGTTGTTCCATAGCATGCGTGTTCGGGTGATGGAGTTATAGCTTGAAGTTTTGAATAGACTGCATAAGCTGGTCTTTGGATGTACTCAAATTGCTTGCTTCCTGTGCTGTTGCTGTGGTAAGCGTGGATGTTTGCCGGGTGGCGCGCTTAATATCCTCAACAATCTGATGCATAGTATTGCCACGCTCGGCAAGGCTCTGGTTGACAGCAGCAAGGGCATTAATACTGTCGGCGACAGCAGCAGTACGAGCAATGATGCGCTCTAATGCTTCGGAGGCTTTTGCTGCTGCAACTTTGCCATGCTCCGCATGGTGTACGCTCGTTTGCATAACATTCACGACCTGCTTTGTATCATTCTGAATGCGGGTAATCATTGCAGCAATTTCCTTTGTCGCTTGTTGCGTTCGTTCGGCAAGTTTGCGTACTTCATCGGCAACGACAGCAAAGCCGCGCCCTTGCTCGCCGGCGCGTGCGGCTTCGATGGCAGCGTTGAGAGCTAGAAGATTTGTTTGGTCGGCGATGTCGGCAATCACACGGACAATCGCACTAATCTGCTTGCTGCTTTCACCGAGTGTTTGGACTGTCTGCACCGATGCGGTAATAGTGTCGCTGATGGTGTTCATGCCTTCTATTGCATTGCCAACAACGTTTCCTCCATGTCGGGCATCGTCATTTGCTTGGCTCGATTCTCGTGCTGTATATATAGCACGCTCCGAGCTTTCTTTCATAATTGCAATCATCGTTTCAATCTCTTCGGACATACGATACACTTGTATCATTTGGCTCTGAGCGCCTTCTGCCATTGCTGTTGTGTGAGCAGTAATGCTTGCGCTAATGTTCGCTACAGCATGGGCTGCATCAATGACATTTTCGATAAGCTGACCAATATTCGCCGAAGCATTGTTGAAGCCAATGGAAATCCTGTTTATGACATCGTCGTTATCGCGTTGTACTGGCAGCTGGACGCTGACATCGCCGCTAGCAAATCGTTCCATAGCTTCAAGGATGCGAATAGCAGAATTTTGAAGGTAATGCTGTTGCTCTTGAAGCGCTTTGCGAGCTTCTTCTGCTTTCTGTGCCATTTCTTCGGCACGAGAGGTTTTCTCAATAGCTTTAATAGCCCGCTTAATGCTATACACCATACTATTGAAGGCTTCTGCCAGTACACCAACTTCATCTTTTGCTGTTGTGTGCACAACAGCGTCAAAGTTGCCCGAAGAAACTTGTTCAGCAGCTTGCGAAAGCTTTCTGAGAGGGCGAACAATACGTGCGCTGACAAATAAGATGATAAGTCCGCCGATCAACAAGACCCCTACGCCTACACCAATAGCGATTACACGGCTTTTTTCTACATCGTGGAGCAGGTCGTTAAGGTTTAAGCCAAGAACGACTGTCCCGACGACTTCTCCTTGATACACAACCTGTTCAGCATATAGGGCAAGGGTAGCATACTCATGAACAGTAGTGTCAGGAAATGATAGAAGAGAGTCTATCGCGCTTTTCAGGCTAAAAAGTGTTGTGCTATCACGTTGGTACATGGCAATAATCGTACGGCTGGTATCAACAATTGCAGCAAACTGAACGCTTTGTAGTGTTGGTACGACCTTGAGTGTAGCATTGACAGCGTCTGCATCATCGAACGCTAGACCAGTTGAGGCGTTAAAAGCGATCATGTGTGTCGTAACGCGGACTTTCTCGTACAGATATCTGGTCATTTCTTCCTTCTGGCGTTGAGGGAAGAACACTGCAATAAATCCACCAATAACAAGAAGCAGCAGCATAACAACAACAATGAGCTTATTCTGAATGCCAAAACGTGGTTGCTGCGCCATAGTTTGAAAGCGAGATACTGAGGAAGCCTAGGTGTAATATTTTGTGTTTGTGATGCTAGAAGAATTCAGCGTATTCTGTCACTGTGTGTTTCGGTACTCCGTGCTATCTTGCAGCAGTGCTATATGTGTGCAGTTTGCATGATGGAGCATCATAAAAGCTCGATCGCTACACAAAGCATAATCAAGCACAACACATTTCGTGTTTGCTGCGAATTTGCATAATTTCGCTCACAAAACCTTAGACTATCTCACACAGCGTTACTGGCATGCTCTATCGTTATCGTTTCTCAAGCCCTAAGTACTGTTACATATGCTTGTTGCTCTTATTTGTCATCTGTAGCGGGTTGTTTACAGTAAGTGGCTGTCGGAAAAAACGTGGTTCTCAGAGCAACTATGAGCTAGGAATTGGAACAGCACCCACAAGTGTGTGGGTTGGATATTTTCGGTTTGATGAGTATGGCGGTGGGGATATTGGGGAGGCAAATCCAACAGCAGTGTTTGTGGGGCATTTGCTTACTGTGCGGCAGTCCGGTGATTCCCTCCGTGCAAACTTGTCTGCCAACGGACCTCAGTATTCTAGCGAGCTTCTGTGTACCGTCTTAGAGGTTGATGACACACTCAAGGTTTTCTTTCAGGATTATGGCGCTAATCATTCTACTGCTATAGGTGGCACGTACACGCCTGGAGCACACCTGCTTTCTCTTGTGCGTAGCAAGTACACTGTTTTAACATGGTGGTATGCGTATAAGCCTGTCTATATTCCGCTCAAGCCAGAGCGTCAGGGTGGAGTATGGTTCATGAAAGAAAACGAAGATGACATACCGAATGTTGATATCGAGGACTTTCCTACATACTGGGCTGAATACACAAAAGCGCTAGCAACAAAAGATTCCATGCGCATTGCCTACATGACTGCTTTCCCGCTTGTGGGGAGTAATTATGCCCGCCCAGAAGGGGCACTGACAGACATTGTTTCTAAAAGCGACTTCATGACAAACTACCGTGTCGTGCTGTTTCCTGCGCTATACAGCACGCTACAAACAAAGCGAGCAGAGGATTTTCGTGTTGGCAAAAAAACAAAAGAACATAGCGTCTTTCTGCCGAATGGCCTTGTTCCTGTTGGGGTAGAGTTGTATCGCTTGCTTATTTCTTCGCAAGAATTGGAGCAATCTACCGAGAAGCTCCGCAACGCAAGCCAAGAACTGAGCAAGGAACAAACGGAAATTCTTCAGCGGAACAACAAAATTGCAAAAGAGTTACAAGCGGAATATAAATGGGCGATATATGTTGCCCGCCTGCAGGGGAGATATCGTGTATGTTACATCGGCGTTGCACCAAAGGACGATCAATAGCTCTGACCTACATACTTCCATCTGAATATTTGAAGAGGTCGGCGGAGTATATCAAGCTTATAACAAGCCCTGTTTTACTTGGAAGTACTATGGGCGATGTTGAGTAAGCCGGGGATAAGATTGATATACACACGTTTGTGAGTTGTATCAACACTGCGAATCAGTGCGTCAACGGCGGGAATAGGGAGTTCTTTGCCCTGATAGCTGACTACCCAAACCTCGTGAGCTGGTGTCTCCCATATTTCGATGATGCGTCCTAACGACGCTCCTGTTGCATAGTCTATTACTTCAGCATCGATAATTTCATCATCGAAGAACTGTGTAGCAATCGCTACGCGCAGCACTTCTTCTTCGGCAAAGACACCCATCTCTTTGAGCTGCAGTGCAGCATCAGCAGAGTGTAGCTCACGTAGCACCAGAATGTAACGCCGAGAGCTATGCTTTATACAATTATCTACGGTATATGAACGAGCAAACTGTGGAGAGTATCCTATGAGAATTGATGTGCCCGGAGCGAAACCTTGAAAATGTGCGATGCAGTCTCCCATAAGAACGTGTCCTTCTGTACCAAACGTACCAAGAATGCGACCTGCATAACGTAGTGGTGTCATAGAGTAACATACGGGATTGGGATACAGTATTGAGCTATGAACGGTTATCTGTCGAGAGGTAGTGGTATCGTAATCGTACGTAGTACTAATGGGGAAAGGAAAGTTCTGCTCTTGTAATGCGTTCTGGAAAACAGGTTGTTGGTAAAGTAGAAATAGCGTAATTTATTTTCATGGTTCACCATCTAGTGGTACACCACGTATCTACTGACGCTATGCCTCGAATTGAGCAAGAAATCATGCAGCGGCAATTCCGCAACGAGCGGCATAAAGCTATTGTCAACATTGTGTATACAGGACATTGGCTTACAGCGCGCCACAGTAAGTTTCTTAAGCAATTTCACCTTACCGAGCAGCAATTCAATATTCTCCGTATTTTGCAGGGACAGTATCCAAAACCTGCTTCTATTACGCTGCTGCGTGAGCGGATGCTCGACAAGATGAGCGATGTGTCCCGTCTAGTTGAGCGCCTGCGGAAGCTCGACTTTGTTGAGCGCCGAACGTCGCGCCTTGATAGGCGTGCTGTGGAAGTATCAATCACCGAGAAAGGATTAGAGGTTCTCAGTGCTATTGAGCAGCACGTAACCGAAGTTGATGCAATGACACATAATCTCAGCATGGAAGAGCTTGAACATCTCAACTTCCTGCTTGATAAACTGCGCGGTTGAGCATGGAATACGGGATCTGGGTCTAGAATGCTCCAACAAATTCTACTCTTACCATGCGATAGGGGAGTGCTGCGTTAGGAAGATTGCGCAGCACATCACGAAGTTGTAACTCAATCGTAAAGCCACGCCCTGTGCTCACACGCAGCGTAGTATTGAGAAGACCTCCGCGCATTCGTACAGTAGGGTCGTCGAGCGTAGGATTGTATTCTACAGCGAGAGAAGCAATACTGCCAAGTGTTTTTTCGAAACCGATATAGATATTTGGAAAGCGCTCTTCCAGCGCAGGGTCGAAAGAATACGTGATGCCACCATGTATAGCAAGCGCACCAAGAAATGAGAAATTCTTACTTGCTGTAGCAAAAATACCGGGAGAATGCGTGAGAAATCGATTGACAAGATATTCGCCTCGTCCCTGTGAACTAAAGCCAAAGGTTAACGCAGGAGACGAGAGGGTTTCATCAAGTACACGAAATCTCGCATGGAAGCCCGGCCATGGCTGAAAGACGATACTTCTATTTCCCAAGAATCCTGAGCCGCTATAGCTTATGCCAAGCTGAAAGTTCGTCAATGGTGATACTGTGCATTCCACCATAACGCCGCTGTTACCAAAGGCGTATCCATCAAGTGCAAAACGCCCACGTTGGAGAACTCCCGCTGTGGGCATATCAACAATATACCGTGATTCTACCGTTGCTTGTTCTCCAGCGCTTGTTTGTGCGAACAAATAGGGTACAATGCCAGCAGTACTAACTATCCATGCAATGCTAACACAGACAATTCTCCGTTTCAGTGATACGAGGCGTATACTATAAGAACGATGCATACAGCGCTGTTTGTGTAGCTCGAAATAGATAGTTGTAAAAGGATATTGTTCTGCATACTAAGCCTTCCCGCAGCATGAAGAATGCTAATGCTACGGGAAGGCATGGCAAGATTCGTTTGCTAATTATACTCGACAAGAAGCTAGGATGCTACTTCTTTTTGGGGTCGAGGATGTCGTCGATGGTAACAGCCAAGTCACGGAGATGTGCTCTTGTAACAACATCGCTTGCTTTGCTTGCTGCCGATGCGCATAGTGCTCGCAACCCTTCAAGCTGCATGCGTGCAAGACTGCGTACGTCGGTTGCTGAGACGTCGGGTGTTGCGAAGAATGAGCGAAATGCTTCCATACCGGGAGGAACTGCAGGTGCTGGCGGAGGAATAAGTTTTTTGGCGAGCTCATCAACAAAGACACGCTGGAGATTGCGGCGGTAGTCATCGGTTTGGGGTTTTGCTTGCTTAATGTCGCTGAATAATGCATTCTCAACGTCGGCAAAGAGTTCACGTACGGAGTATGCTTTTGTACCATCCAGAGACTCATGTTCCAGCAAGCGAAGAAGCTTGTCGTTGCTTAGTACAGTGCGAACAAGTCGTGCTTGCGCGTCTTGAAGTTGCTTCACTGAACCGCTAGGATAAATTTTGCGAATAACATCATCACGCAGCAAAAATTTTGGTGTTTTCCATGCATTCTCGCTCAGGAACTGTACAGCAGCTTTTTGGCGTTCGCGAGGCAGAGGATTGTACTGTGTTCCTTCGTCGCCGTTTACCTTTAGGACAATATCAACGCCACCCGGATAATTCGCTACGTGTCCCATCTCACGATTCCACTGAGCGAGCACCTCTTCGTAGAGGCTTCGCAGTTCGTCGAAGCTTTCGCCTACTTGAGTAGAAGCTTGTGGTAGGTACTCCATAATGCGCTGGAGATTTTTCACACCATAGCTTGTCGCTCTAATTGCGTCGTCTCCTAGATCTTCTGTCTGAGATAAGGGGTCAACAATAGCTCCAAACTGCTGAGCGCCGAAGCGCAGCATCTTGTCCTTTTGTGCTTCGTTTGCCCAAGCGCGTATTGTTGGAAGCTCATCATCAGGTGTTTTTGCGCCTTGGACAAGACGGTAGCCCCATTTTGTTGCAAACTTGTCGTAAGGTCCGATAGCTGGCATCATTGCTGCGCCATCACCGGGCTGAGCAATATAGTTAAATCGAGCATAGTCCATGATGCTTGGTGCTGTGCCATATTGTTCAGTAAAGGTCTTCGAGCGCAGTGAATCGACAGGATATGCATGCGATGCTTTCATGTTATGCGGAAAACCAAGTGTATGACCAACCTCGTGTGCTGCCACAAATGCAATTAACTCGCTCATGAGGCTATCGGGTAGGGGCATTTTGCGTGAGCGCGGGTCTGCCACTGCTTGTACAAAGTACCACTCGCGAATAAGGTTCATTACATTGTGAAACCATCCAATATCGGATTCTAAAATTTCACCTGAGCGCGGGTCTGCAATATTTGGTCCGTAGGCGTTTTCAATAGGCGAGGGATAGTATCGAATCACAGAGTACCGTACGTCTTCTGGAGACCATGTAGAATCTTCTTGCGGAGATGGTGGGTCTATGCAACGAATAGCATTTTTGAAGCCTGCATATTCAAAAGCAACATTCCATGCTTCGACACCTTTTTTGATGGCTGCGCGCCACTGTACAGGTGTTGCAGGGTCTATGTAGTACGTAATGGGTTTTTTGGGTTCGACAAGCTCACCGCGAAAGTACGCTGCTTCGTCCTTCGGTTCGAGTCGCCAGCGGCGGATAATGGAGCGACGTTCTGCCTTCTGCGTGGGAAGCCCATAATCAGTACGAGTGAAAGTGAACCAGCCAACACGGGGATCGGCATAGCGTGCCATCATAGGTGTATCGGGGAGCTTAATCATAGAGTGATGCATTGTGAATGACATCGTCCGAGAGCTGGGGTTTTGTGGTGCTGCCTCAGCATTGAATGTGAGCACGTTCTCTACTTCGATGTTTTCAGGGAAGCTACGTGCGTATTCAATGTACGTACGATTTGCGTCAAGCGATGTGATGCGGTACTGGTCGCGGATAGCTTTGCGTGGTGTAAGAATACCAATGTCGGTTGTAAACATTGGTGTTACGTCAATCACTACCCCGCTAGAATCTTTGGAGATAGCTTGAATAGGGAAAGAAGCGATGATTTCTTCGAAGTTAGCATTTTTAACGGCTTTTGCAATAGGGAGCGAGTCGGCTGCGACGTTGACATAACTGACAGCACGCAGCAAGATGCGATTGTACTTACGCTCCCAGCGTACAACTTCTTCATTCACTGATTCACCACCATAGCCGACAGCAGGCGTCTTGGCTTGCCGCGTTACCAAAAGCATTTCTTTCCCAAGCAGCTTGTTGGGAATTTCGTATAGCAATTTTTCTTCAATACGGTGGATTGTAAATAGCCCTGAGCTTGTTTTTGCTTGTGCTGTAACGACATCTTTGTAGGGCTTAATTCCAGTGCTTTGTGATGGCGAGCTTGGTTGTTGTGCAGAGGGGCTTGGTGGCTGCTGTGCAATACCCCAGACCGAAGAACACACAATGAGCAAAAGCGTGGCGATGGTTATATGATTGTGCTGCATACGAAATTCTCCTGATAACAACAGCGTTTGGAACACTACAAAACTTACTACAAAAAAATAATATCTATACGGGGAATATTACAGAAAGTTTCGACAAGAACATGCTACAACTACAACGTGCTCCGTAGCGGGTTAAGGAAAAAGCTGTATATTTGCAAAACAAAAGTAAATGTTGTGTGTTACGTGTGTTGGATAGTTATGATAAAGCGACACACGCTGCTATATTCAAACGTCTCGACTATGCTTTCTACCGTAGTGTATGCAATGTTCTGGTGTGGTATCATCATGTCTATACCACCCCCTGCCCTGTATGCTGAGGTGCTCGCAACACTGCTGCCAATGCATGCACAGACAAAGTCATCATTCCTGCAACAATATTCTGCTCGTGTGCATGCGTGTGACGGTAAGCTGCTGAGCACACGACAAGATGCATCCAAGATTTCTTCTCCTGTAGTGCGTCATGCTACCTCTCCTCAGGCATATAGCAGTAGTGATACAGCCTCCATCGTACGAGTTGTGATGTATACTGCGCTTGGTTCAATAGAGGTAGAACTGTATAGACGTGCTGCACCGGCAACGGTACAGAACTTTCTTGAGTACGTTGCCGGGGGATATTACACAGGAAGTATGTTTTATCGTACCGTGAGAAAGGATAATCAGCCAGATAAGCCAGACAGCATAAAAATCGAAGCGATTCAAGCAACTATCAGCAGTCTGTATGCCCAACATGCTATGCCACCTATATTGATGGAAACAACTCAGCAAACAGGAATTAGACATCTAGATGGCACAATTTCTATGGCTCGTGATGAACCCAATACCGCACAGTATGAATTTTTCATTTGCATTGGAGACCAACCTCAGCTAGATTTTGGAGGCCATCGTAATCCCGATGGCTACGGCTTTGCAGCATTTGGTCGTGTGGTCAAAGGCATGGACGTTGTACGCAAAATTCATCAATCGCCGTCTGCTGGGCAGGCATTAACCCCGCCCATTATGATCTTCAGCATTCAGCGTAAAGCCTAGCCTGCTGAAATCTGTCGTAGAGCTAGCTGACAGACATATTCGTGCTCCAAACGTCGGATATCGCTGTAAGCAGTGGTACTACAGTTACAATAAAGTGTGTAGTGTGTCGTTTGTATCCGCAAGCGACATAGCAAAAAGCTTTGCAAAAATTGCTAAAAATATCTAAGTTTAGGGCTTGCTCTTTCAAAGCTTCTACTCCTAAAGAGGTACAGAAACGCACGATGAAAGTGCCGTGCGTACCCTACTGTATGTGCGTATAACAATCTGACTTTTCAAACTATGCGTATTACAAAACAGTACACAAACCGTGAGAGCCAATCGCTCGACAAGTATTTGCAGGAAATTGGTCGCGTCGAGCTGTTAAGTGGCGATGAGGAAATCGAGATCGCCAAACAAATCAAAAAAGGTGGCGAAGAAGGACAACGGGCAATGGAGCGCCTGACAAAAGCAAATCTGCGATTTGTTGTATCGGTAGCCAAGCAGTACCAAAATCAGGGTCTGTCCTTGGGCGACCTCATTAACGAAGGAAATCTTGGTCTTATCAAAGCTGCAAAGAGATTTGATGAAACACGCGGTTTCAAGTTCATATCGTATGCTGTCTGGTGGATTCGCCAGTCTATTTTGCAGGCACTTGCAGAGCAATCCCGTATTGTGCGTCTACCGCTGAATCGTGTTGGTGCACTGAATAAGATTGGCAAAAAATATAGCGAGCTTGAGCAAGCATTTGAACGCGAGCCGACGAGCGCTGAATTAGCTGAGCAGCTCGATATGAGTATGTCGGAAGTTACAGATACAATAAAAATTTCAGGGCGCCATCTTTCAGTTGATGCCCCGTTCAACGACGGCGAGGATAATCGTCTTCTCGATGTCTTGCCAAACGAGCAGCAGCCACCGCCTGACCATGGGCTTATGGCAGAGTCGCTGCGGGTGGAAGTGCGCCGCGCTCTCTCGACGCTGTCCGAGCGCGAAGCAGAAGTCGTTCGCCTGTACTTCGGGCTTGACAATGAACACTCTCTGACGCTTGAGGAAATCGGCGAACGCTTTAATCTTACCCGTGAACGGGTCCGTCAGATCAAAGAAAAAGCTATTCGTCGCCTGCGTCATGCCTCGCGTTCTAAAGCACTGCGAGCGTACTTGGGATAATAGGCATGGCGTCGATCAAAAGCGGAATATCAGACACACATGATGTCCAATAATCGATTAAGCTGTAGCAACGCTCCGCCATTCTTTCCATTATTCTTCACCACGATCCTACTTGCAAACCCGAAAACAAGATTGTATCTTGCTTTTCGGGTTTTTTATTTTGACTACTATTTTTCTGCATGTCTATGGCACTATTTGACAAGCTGAAAAAGAAAATCAACTCCGCTAAAGGAAGTGGAGCAGAGAAAATAAGAGAATATCGCAAAACGGTGAATGCCGATGTAAGTAATAGTAATACGAGGGAAAGACTTACGCTAAAGCGTCTTCGCGAGGGCCTCACAAAAACACGCATGGCATTTGTTAACCGCCTTGCACGACTGCTTGGGTCAGGGCGGAAAATAGATGAGGCGCTGTTACAGGAAGTCGAAGAAATTCTGATTACATCAGATATTGGGGTAAAAACAACTAATATACTTCTCGATGCTGTACGTGCTCATATTCGTAAAGAAGGATTTGAAGGAACTGATGCGCTATACGACTTTATCAAACGGGAAATTCTCGGTATATTGGAGCGCGGGCGTGCGTCCATACGCTCTATGGAAAGTAGTACGCCATATGTTATTATGATGGTTGGTGTGAATGGTGTTGGTAAAACAACGAGCATTGGCAAGCTAGCATTTGCATTCAAAGAAGCTGGAAAGAGCGTGATGATAGGTGCTGCCGACACGTTTCGCGCTGCTGCGACAGAACAGCTGGAAATCTGGGCAGAGCGCGCAGGTGTACCGATTGTTCGGCAGCATCAAGGAGCAGATCCCGCAGCAGTTGCATTTGATACTGTACAGTCTGCTATCGCTCATAATACCGATTATGTCTTTATTGATACGGCTGGGCGTTTGCATAACAAGGCGCATCTTATGGCGGAGTTAGAAAAAATAGGGCGTGTTATGAAAAAGCTCAAGCCCTCTGCTCCCGACGAGGTATGGCTTGTACTTGATGCAACTACAGGACAAAATGCTTTGCAGCAAGCAAAGGAATTTATGAAAGTTGCACCCGTAACAGGCTTAATATTGACCAAGCTTGATGGAACAGCAAAAGGTGGTGTAATTATTGCCATTGCGCATGAATGTAATATTCCAGTGCGCTACATCGGTGTTGGCGAGGGTATTGGAGACTTGCAGGAATTTTCCCCACAAGAATTTGTTGAAGCATTGTTTGCGAGTGATGAGTAGAAGACATAAGTGCTGTGACGTCTGTAATAAAACTGTGTGGTGATAGTTAGAAGCAATCACTAGACGATTCTATTGTATGAACACAGAAATAGACAAACGTGATATCTTCATTCGAGGAAGCAAAATTCTTCTTAAAGCTCTCTCCGAGCAAGATGTGTATGAAAGTGGATGGTATGGGTGGTTTAATGATGAGGTTGCAACTGAGTTCGTTCAGCAACACTACTTCCCGAATACTGTACAGAAGCAACTTGAGTTTTATCGAGAAAATATTGCTCGTTCTTCAACCAAGATTCAGCTTGGTATTGTTCCGAATGGCACAGCAACGATTGTTGGCGTTGTCAGCTTGAGCAATATCGATTTTATGAATCGTAAGGCGGAATTTGGTATTATGATTGGCGATGCGTCTGCACGAGGTAAGGGTTATGGAACAGAAGCATGTTTTCTTATGGTGAAGCATGGATTTGAGCGTCTAAGCTTGAATCGAATCTATCTTGGCGTTCATGCCCAACACACTGCAGCAATTCGCAGCTACGAAAAAGTTGGTTTTGTACGAGAAGGGATACTGCGCGAAGATGTGCTAATGAATGGGCGCTATATTGACACAGTAATAATGAGTATGTTAGCATCGGATTTCCGCACACTGTATTCTACTAGTAGCGGGGTATGACGCTATGCGTAATGGGGAAAGGCCATGTACAATCACCGCAAGAAGGTAGTCATAATTGATGATGACGAAGAGGCACTGCACACGTTTGAGCATATTCTTGATTCATGCGGGTACTACACATTTACGGCATCGTCAGGTATAGAGGGAATTAGCCTTGTGAAGTATGTGCAGCCAGATATTGTGTTATGCGACGTTATTATGCCAGATATGAACGGATATGAGGTGCTCAGCGAGCTTCGTAACCATGCTGCTACAGCAACAATTCCTGTATTGCTCTTGTCTGCACGAGGGGATCTTCAGGAAATTCGGCATGCTATGAAGCTTGGTGCAGATGATTACCTCGTAAAGCCATTTCCCACGGACGATTTGTTGCGCTGTATTGAGGTGCGGATTGCTCAGAGAGAATATGTCATACACCAGTCCTTGCAGCAATTGGAACAGCTGCGACGTAGCATTACAATGCGCTTGCCACATGAGTTTCGTACACCGCTCAGTTCGATTATCGTATTTGGTGAGCTTATTGTGAGTGAGTACGATACGCTATCGCGCGAGCAGATCATCGATATGGTAGCGACGATTGTAAGCTCAGGGCATCGGCTGAATACACTAGTGGAAAACTTCATCTATTTAGCACGCCTAGAAATCCTTGCTCAGCACGAACATGCCAAAGAGGAATTTATTGCGTCGGCTCTTGTTGGAGCAGAATCTATTATTCTGGAAACTGCACGACATCAAATAAGCCAGCATGGTAACTTGCATCTTCTCGACGATAACCTTGCACCTGTTACACTCAAGATTTCGGACGCGTATCTGAGAAAAATAGTTGCCGAGCTTGTAAGTAATGCTTGTAAATTCTCTCTCCCGAAAACAATAATACGCCTTATTGGGGAGATATGGAAAGACTTCTACGTGGTATCTGTATCTGATGAAGGACATGGCATGACGCCAGAACAAATCGCTGCTGTCGGTGCGTACATGCAGTTCGACCGCGAGTATCATGAACAACAGGGGCAAGGGCTTGGTCTGGAAATTGTAAAGCGCCTTGTAGAATTACATGGAGGAACATTGTCTATCACGAGCGTGGTAGAGAAGGGGACAACTGTGCGCATATTACTACCGCGAGAGGTGCTATAGTACGCTAGTATTGACTTAACGCACAACTACTATTGGGATAGAGACTGTGTTTCCTGATGACGATATACAGCAGTAGTAGAGTCCTTGTGAACACGACAAGGGGTCTATGTCCCACACTCGTCTGTGCAATCCTTGAGAGAATAGTTCCTCGTGAGCAAGTCTTGCAACGATTCTTCCTTGAACATCAACGATGTAGATATGAAGATATCGTGGCTGGTTTAGATGGAAGGATATACGTGCCTGTTGAATAGCGGGGTTTGGTGCGCACTCAAGCTCGGATATTAGCATATGTTCAGGTAGTGTGTTGGTTACTGCCGTTGTTCTTTGAGGACGAGCAAATGTGTTCATAAACCACCATTCCAGTGCATACCAAGCACTTTTACGCTGCATTGTAGCATCGAGTGGTAAGGGGCGTTGTGGTTCGCGGTCGGCTCTAGGAGCAGAACTATTGAGCTCGGTGTATTTATCAGTGATTCCCCACGTGATAAATCCAACAACAGCAGGGTTGTTCATGACTACCGCACAGTAGTCTCCGTACATCTGAGCAACGCCTGCGTCGCGTTGTTGAATAGAGGCTGGCAAAGAGCGGTCATCGCAGTCGAACTCGGTAATGATAATCTGTAATCCTAGCGCTGCGACGTCGTTTAAAAACTGCCGGAAGAGATGAGCATGAGCATTCAGCTTAGCACGGTCAGCGGCACGCATGTGACCTTGTATTCCAAGAGCATGGATGGGAACGCGGCGTGCTTTTAGGCGCCGCAGTAAGTTGAGGATAGCATCGCGACGAATATTGTCGTCAAATTCAACATCATATTCGTTATACACAAGAAGTGCTGAAGGATCAGCAGCGGCAGCAGCACGGAAAGCAATGTCTATATAGTTCTCGCCAAGGTACTGATACCAGCGACTATTGCGAAGATGATAAGGAGTAGCATCGCGTGGTTCAATTGCTTCGTTTACGACATCCCATGAATAGATCTGCCCTCTATATCTACTCACAACAGTCTGGATGTGATTACGAAGGAATTGTTCAGCATTCGAACGGTTGACAGTTGTATCGAACCAGCTTGGAAGTGCTCTATGCCAACATAATGTGTGCCCATGCACGAGTATGCCGTGTTGCCGAGCAAAATTGACGATGTAGTCTGCATCAGTAAAGTTGTACGTTGTTGCTGTAGGGCGCATTCTATCCCACTTCATTTCATATTCGGGAGTAATAATACCGCACTCTTGAATGATAGTAGTGCGGTATGCTGTGTCTGTACGAAGTCTGCTACTCGATGTGGCTGCACCATATATCATGTTCTTAGCTGCTGCTCTGTAGCGTAAACCGCTTATCTGTCCATGCATACTGTTGTACATAATGGGCAATCCTACACTGGATGCAGCAATTTTTAGAAATGTACGTCGACTGGGCATAGTCCTCACGGTGAAAATGTGTGGATGTACGAATACTTCGAAAAAAGAGATAAAGCTTTATAGAGCAGAACACGCCAAAGCGAGCAATCTGTGGAATAGCCATCAGGTAGTCAGTGTTGTCTAGAACTGTTACTCAAGGTCTTCGCGATAGTATACTGCTGAGTGTACTGCTCGGTCATGTAGTGTTAGGCGTTCTGAGCCAAGTGCCATAAAAAAGCCGCAGGTAATGACAAAGTGCAGGAGAGGAGCGAAAGCGGATGTTGCAGGAATGAGAGCGAGTACATATGCGCCATAGCGCAGTGCCCAGCGCCGAGCGAGCAGAGCTTGTGAGGCAGGTTCACCAATGTCGCTTCCAATAGCAATGCCCATTATACGCTTGCCAGGCGAAGCATTCGTAAGAAGCTCGGACATACTATACAGCACTGTTGTTAGGTTTGCGAGAACGGTAAGAGCAAAGAAGATATCACCATTGATGTACAATGACTGCAAGAGATCTTCTGCTTCATCGTCCATATCGCTGTCGCTAAAAATGCTGAGTTCTGTGTCGCTATCAATGCCAATAATGTGTAGGAGGTTCGGTCCGACAGTTATGCTGAGAGTAATAGAGATAAAGGCAATAATAGTGTTGTCAATCAGTGTTGCGACAAAGCGCCTTGCAAAGCTAGCACGCTCGGGAGATATACTATACATTTCGACGAGAGTATTCTGCATAGGCTATAGAAACGAGGCATGAGTGATAAAATGACAGAATTGCGTGGCAGACGTGGTTTACTGTAGTGTGTCATCATCGCTGCGGTAATCCGACTGCTTTGCTTCCCAGCACTCTCCGTTGCATGGAATGTGCTGAACGCTGATGTGCTCGTCGAGCAGTTTGCATAGATGACCAGTCGGCTCAAAATGTTGACATTGCGCGCAGAGTGTGCTTGATTCTAGTATCTGCGTTTGTGCTAGAAACTCATAGTACTGGGTGAACGCTGGGTATACAACAGTAAGCCAAAGGAGAGCGATTGCTACGAGCCAGTAGTGATGCCATCCGTATTGCTCCACAACAAACCATACAAGCGGAACAAGCACAGCAAGCTTGAGCAATACCCACAGTATAATCGAGCCAACAGTAATAGATGGAACGGGATGCGGTCTGTAGTTTGGGAATATATGAGGATACATTTCGCGCTCGTCGAGCACATGCCTTGTAGGCTTGGAAACTGGGCGTATGTTTCTGAGCATGTACTGTACATCGAGCGCCTTCAGCCACATACTTTTACACCAGCGTCGTATCATAAAAATTCACACAATACGAAGTTCTTGATTGATAGAGTGCCGAATTTTTAGCATTTTACTGCGTTAAGCCTGTTTCAGCAGTACTGTGTGCTGCACACTGCACAATTTACAGAAAAGCTTACGGACAACAAATATTGTATCTGGTACTCATGGTGCTTTGCCTGTGTATGTCTCTTCGCAATGCCAGCCTGAATGTAATGTCACTGAAGCAGTATCTGTGGTGCCGATTGTTCGAATGATGTTTCTATGGAAATGCATGAAAACGAATGTGCGCATATTGTAGTGCGTGGTGCGCGAGAACATAATCTTCAAAATATTAGTGTCGATATTCCCCGTGAACAGCTTGTTGTCATCACAGGACTATCGGGTTCAGGCAAGTCCTCACTAGCGTTTGATACAATCTATGCTGAGGGGCAGCGCCGATATGTAGAATCGCTTTCTCCATATGCACGGCAGTTTCTAGGTGTGATGGATAAGCCAGATGTTGATAGTATTGATGGTTTGTCGCCAGCAATTGCTATCGAGCAAAAAACGGTTGCTTTACACCCTCGTTCAACTGTTGGCACAGTAACGGAAGTGTATGATTACATTCGCTTGCTCTATGCGAAAATTGGCGTGCAGTACTGCATTGAGCATCCCGATGCACCGATACAGCAGCAATCATTCGAGCAGATTATCAATAGCATTCTGTCGCTTAGTAACAACGCAAGAATCTATGTTCTTGCTCCTATTGTGCGTGGTCGGAAAGGGCATTACCGTGAGCAGTTTGAACAGCTTCGTAAGCAAGGCTTTACGAAAGTTCGCGTTGATGGGCGCTTGCAAGAGCTTGTTGAAGGAATGCAGCTTACACGCTATCAAATTCATACTATTGACGTTGTTGTCGATAGGCTTGTGTTATCATCCGACCAACAAACACGCCTACGGGATTCGGTAGAACTTGCGATGAAAATGGGGAATGGAACAATCACAGTGCTAGTAGAAGAGCCGTCGGACAATGATGACCATAAGACAGGAGTTATCGGCATTCCAACGCGTCGTGAGCTTTTTTTCAGCCGGGAGCATGCTTGCCCGCAGTGTCAGCGTTCCTATGAGCCGCTAGCACCTCATGCTTTTTCCTTCAATTCGCCATTTGGTGCGTGTCCTACTTGCCAAGGCTTAGGAGAGATCCGAGATTTCAATACGGCGCTCTTCATTGCTGATGCATCACTTTCTCTTGCTGAAGGGGGTATTATACCCCTTGGAAAGCAGCGCGATACATGGCTTTGGCGTCAAGTGGAAGTTGTGTGCAAAGAGTATGGTATCAAGCTTTCTACGCCTGTTGGTAAGCTCAGTGATGAACATTACCATCTATTACTGTACGGAGCTGGTCAGCGGCGCTTTACGATTCCGTACACATTGTCAAGTGGGCGCACAATGGCATATCAACAGCGATTTGAGGGTATTGTTGCATCGCTGCGCGAACAGTACGAAAAAACTTCGTCACCCAATATTCGTGCAACAATTGAACAGTATATGTCCTCTGTAGTCTGTCCATCGTGTCATGGGGGGCGCTTGAAACCTGAAAGTCTCAATGTTCGCGTAGCAGGTAAGACAATTGCTGAAGTGTGTAATCTTTCCATTCGCGAAGCATTACGTCATTTTCGTTCACTGAAACTCACAGAACGCGAAGAGACAATAGCGCAGCTCATCCTACGCGAAATTATTGAGCGCCTTGTGTTCCTCGAAGAAGTAGGATTACAGTATCTCACGCTACAGCGACCTTCTCGTACATTATCCGGAGGTGAGGGACAGCGCATACGTCTTGCTGCTCAGATTGGCTCTCAGCTGACAGGTGTTCTATACGTTCTCGATGAGCCAAGCATTGGACTTCACCAGCATGATAATCGCCGGCTCATTCGCTCGTTGAAGCGGCTGCGTGATTTAGGAAATACAGTACTTGTTGTTGAGCATGACCGTGAAATGATAGAAGAAGCAGACTACGTGATTGACTTGGGACCAAAAGCAGGTGTGCATGGAGGGAACGTAGTGTTTGCTGGTAGTCCGCATGTGCTGCGCGAACAACGCAATTCGCTTACAGCAGACTATTTGAGCGGTCGTACGGTAGTTCCTGTGCGCCGCCCGCGCCGTTCGGGAAATGGAGCGTATCTTGTACTGGAAAATGCAACAGGGAATAATCTTCGGTCGGTAACCCTGCGCGTGCCCCTTGAAACGTTTACTTGCGTAACAGGTATGAGTGGAAGTGGGAAATCAACGCTGATCAATGAGACGCTCTATCCAATTCTATCGCGGCATTTCTACAACACGCTTACTGTTCCACTGCCCTATGGGAGTATGAAGGGTCTGGAGTATATCGATAAGGTCATTGAAATTGACCAATCGCCGATTGGTCGCACACCGCGCTCGAACCCAGCCACGTACACAGGTGTATTTACGCTCATCCGTGATGTATTTGCTAGGCTACCCGAAGCGAATATTCGTGGCTATAAGCCCAGTCGCTTTTCATTTAATGTTGATACATCCAAAGGCGGAGGACGCTGCGATGCCTGCGAAGGTGATGGTGTGAAGAAAATTGAAATGAATTTTTTACCCGATGTATATGTTCTCTGCGACGTGTGCCAAGGCAAACGCTATAGTGCCGAAACATTGCAGGTACGCTACAAAGGAAAGTCCATTGCCGATGTTCTTGAGATGACTGTTGATGAAGCTGCAGAGTTCTTCAAAGATATTCCGAAAATTGCCCGATACATTACAACACTGCAAGAGGTAGGATTGGGATATATTCGTCTTGGTCAGCAGGCAACAACGTTGTCAGGTGGCGAGGCGCAGCGTGTGAAATTAGCAACAGAACTATCAAAGGTATCGACAGGGAAAACTCTGTATATTCTGGACGAACCAACAACGGGCTTGCATTTTGAAGATGTGCGTATTCTTCTTGAATTGCTACACAAACTGGTGGAACGCAATAATACAGTCATCGTTATCGAGCATAATCTCGATGTTATCAAAACTGCTGACTGGATTATTGATATGGGTC
>JANWZB010000036.1 GCA_025055035.1 Candidatus Kapaibacterium sp. | reverse complement strand
CCTTAACTCCTTCAAACTAGTTTTTACCGCTATCGCATTGCAAAATCGTTTTTACCCATCTTTCATTTGCTGTAGTTCATGGAAACGCTTGTGTATTCGATTCCCTTGCTTCCTCTTGTCGGCTTTACTGTGCTCAGTTTCTCCAAAGGTGTGCTTGACTATTTCGAGAATGGTAAAAGAATTGCTGGAATCTTTGCTAGTGCGATGGTTGGAGTTCCCTTTGTTATCGCCTGTGTGCTTGGCGTAGACATGATGACAAGCTCCCTCCAGCCTTCGACATATACACTCTTTTCATGGATTCAAGCAGGTGATTTTTCAATCGAATACGCCTTTAAGCTCGACCAACTCTCTCTTCTTTTCACTCTCGTAGTAACAGGAGTTGGCTTTCTCATCCATGTATATTCTATAGGCTACATGGCGCACGATGAAGGATTCATACGATTCTTTGCCTATCTGAATCTGTTCATTTTCATGATGCTGAACCTCGTGCTAGCAGATAACTATGTCGTTACATTTCTAGGATGGGAAGGTGTTGGTCTTGCCTCATTTCTTCTCATAGGCTTCTGGTATGACCGAGAATTTGCTGGCACCAATATCGCATGGACAAGCGATGCAGCACGAAAAGCCTTTATCGTTAATCGTATCGGCGACTTCGGCATTCTGCTTGCCATATTCATGCTATACTTTCTGTTTGGTTCGTTGCGATACGACGATGTCAATGCTGCAGCACTGACTGCACGAGCACAAGGCTTGTTCCCCAATGGCTCTGTGTACAATGCTGGTACTATGACAGCTCTTGCTCTTCTGTTGTTTCTTGGCTGTACAGGAAAGTCCGCACAAATACCTCTCTTTGTATGGCTACCCGATGCTATGGCAGGTCCGACACCCGTTTCTGCACTCATTCACGCAGCAACTATGGTTACATCGGGAATTTTCCTTATTGCACGTACAGCACCGCTCTTTGCTCTCTCGCATGATGCTATGAGTACCGTCGCAATCATTGGGGTTGTAACAGCACTCCTTGCAGCAACAATTGGTATAGTACAAAACGACATCAAGAAGGTCTTGGCATACTCTACAGTCAGCCAGCTTGGATTTATGGTTGCTGCTCTTGGTGTTGGTGCATACACTGCTGCTGTCTTTCATGTCGTAACTCACGCTTTCTTCAAAGCCTGTCTATTTCTCGGTGCGGGGTCAGTCATTCACGGCATGCATGAAGAACAAGACATTCAGAAAATGGGTGGTCTTGCTACGTATATGCCCACAACACGGCGTACATTCATCATTGCAGCTCTCGCCATTGCAGGAATTTTTCCATTTGCAGGCTTCTTTTCAAAAGACGAAATCTTGTGGAACGTTTTTCTTCATGGCTCTCCTGTTTTGTGGTTTCTTCTTGCACTTGCAGCCTTTTGCACGGCATTCTATATTTTTCGTCTCGTGTATCTTGTCTTCTATGGTGCTGAGCGCTTTGATACCCACCATACTCAACCTCATGAATCCCCAGCAGTGATGGCAATTCCGTTGATTGTTCTTGCTATACTGTCCATCATTGGTGGCTTTCTAGGCATACCTCATGCTCTGGGAAAGATATTGCATATTCCGAATGTTCTTGAACAATGGCTTGATCCCGTCTTTGCTCCTGCACAACGTATCCTTGCTCATACTGAAACACATGCTTCTTCGCACATCCTTGAGTACGTTCTCATGATTGTGTCGTTAGGAATAGCTCTTGCTGGCGTCTTGCTTGCACGTTCATGGTATGCTACAACCTCAGAAACACCACAAGCCCTAGCACAAAGAATGGTATCGCTGTACAATCTTCTCTGGAATAAGTACTTCGTTGATGAGATATACTACAAACTGCTCGTCAACCCGCTGCACAAATTTGCTGAACAGTTTGTGTGGAAAGGTGTTGAAACTCACGGAATTGACATGGTTGTTAATCGCTCTGGTTCATTTGTGATGGCACTTGCTGAGATTATACGCCGCATACAGTCTGGTGTAGCTCAGAACTACGCCCTTCTGCTGCTTATGGGCATCATCCTTGTTATGGCATGGTTGCTACTGTCATAACCTTTCAACCCTGCAATACAGAGTCGCAGCTCTGTAACGCAATGTGTCATCTTGCGTGCATGCACCTCCTGTACACAGCTTATGATACATAACCGCTCACTCACAACGCTTATTTTCTGTGCAACTCTTCTTCTTACGAATCGATGGCTGACGTATAGCGAGGGTATTGATATTCTCAAAGCTTCCGATACACGCAGCTACATGACTATTGCTCAGGCAGCACCACACTTCCCCGCTTTAGCACCTGATGCTTTACTACCAACAAACCATGCTGTACGATTTGTTGTACCCTACCTTGTAGGCGTATGCTCGCATGCGATTGGCATACCTTGTGAGCAGGGCTTTCTTGCAGCCACACTGTGTTTCTTTAGTCTCATCGTTTGGACAACACACAGAATTCTGCAGCATCTCCAGCTGACCGACAGCCAATATATGCTTGCTATGGCGCTTCTTATCTTTAACCCATATATGTTTCGCTACTATCTTGCTGTTCCAGCGATGGTGAATGACCTTGTGTTTGTTGCAGGGCTAGGATACATACTTCTTGGTCTAGTACAAGGCTCGCAGCAAGGTGGTTTTTCTACCGTCGTAGTAGGCAGCTTGATAGCAGTCCTAGGACGGCAAAATATGCTGGTTATCCTCCCCGCTCTTGCTGTATGGCTCATTCGCGGCACGCAATGGCAATCGGATACCTTGACAAAACCGTTACTTCGTAGTACCCTCCTTATTGCAAGCGTTATTGCACTGTATGTTGTGCTTGAGCGTAGCATTGTTTCCTTTAGTGTTCGTGGAATGGAAAGTGGCGCTCTGACAGGTTTTATACGCTGGATTATTGAACCCTCTGAGCACAATAAAGTACTTGTGCTTGCCGAGTACAGCTTACGTCTCATTATTTGCCCGCTCATGCTTATCGCATTCCTCATAGCTATAACCCTACATCTGCGCCTTCAAGGGCTACCACTGCAGATTATTGCCTCGCAGACACCAAAAGAGTTTTGGTTTTCTCTGCTTATTGCTGCATCTCTCTTCGGATTTGCATTCCTTGGCGGACCGTCGTTATTCATGACCGGTGTAACCCGTTATGTCTCCCACGCTCTACCAGCAGTGCTCGTTGGCTTCAGTATAGCCCTTCGGCATTATCATCTGTTTACTCATGCTTCGCCGTCGTCATTATTTGGACTGGGAACGCTGATTGCTCTCGGTTCGTTCCACCACATGACAACATTCAGCGGTACAAACTCTGATAAAGCATCATACTTCGCGTTTATCTACTGCATTCTTGCTATTTTTGCGGGTGTGTTTGCATTTCGTGCATTGCGAAGTGTACCTGAACTATAGAGAATGTGCGTCGTACCATCGACAGACTGTACCAGATATTTGTATTAAGCGTGTCTCGCACCAACACTACACCTCAACGGCAACCTCATAAGCATTCTGTCTCATTCGTTATTCCATGCTTGAACGAAGAACACGTTCTACCGTACGTCTTAACAAAAATCAAGCACTTGAAGGATAACGTTCTCACAGACAGAAAGGTAGAGATTATCGTTTCTGACAACGGATCAACCGACCGCTCGGTTGAAATAGCACGATCCTTCGGAGCTCGCGTTGTTCATTGCCCAACACGTGGCTATGGAGCAGCCTTGCAGTGTGGTATTCAAGCAGCAGAATGTGAAGCGGTAATTTTTGCTGATGCCGATGACACATACGATTTTCTCGAAGCCCCCACGTTGCTGTACAAGCTCGATGAAGGATATGAAATCGTGCTTGGCTCACGTATGAAAGGAACAATTCATGATGGGGCTATGCCCACACTACATCGCTATCTTGGAACGCCCATTCTTACATGGATTATCAATACCTTGTATGCTAAGGGCACATATCGCTTGACCGATTGCAACTCAGGATTTCGGTGTTTTCGCAAAGACGCATTTTTACGCTGGGGAGTAAAAAGTACAGGGATGGAATTTGCGTCGGAAATGATTGTGAAGGTTATGAAACATGGCGCCGACATTACCGAAGTCCCTACCTCGCTGTATCCTGACAAGCCCGGGCGCAGCCCGCATCTGCGCACATGGCGCGACGGTATGCGGCATCTTCTTCAGATTATTCTTGAATCTCCTGAGCTATTCCATGCTCTTGGTAGTACACTCTGGCTAGCATCATGGATTCTCCTGCTTATAAGCTTTTTCACAGGTCCTATCACACTAGGCATCTTTTCAGTCTTTGGTATTCACACAATGATGTTTGCTTTACTCGGAAGCATTTTTGGTCTAACGTGGTGGGCAATAGGGCTTTTCATTGCAGCGAAGAACTCGTCTTCTGTGCGTCTATACACGTTGCTTACAAGTTGGGAAGAAGACCGCCTCTTTTGGTTTTCTTTTTGGGTTGGTATTGCAAGCATTGCATTGCTTGGAGCAATTGTTCTGCGATGGGGCATAGGTGGATTCTCCAATCTTGCCTTGGAGCGAGAAACTCTAATAGTTATTGCATTTGGAGCAAACGGTATCCTTCTTGTGGCGAATATCCTAACAGCGCATCTGATTAAACGTCTGTAGAAGAGAGAATCTATCCCATCTTCAACAGCAACCTACATATCAACAAGAAGAGTGTTCTATGCGTTCACGCTTCGCTATCGTCTATTCCGGTGTAATGATGCTGTGTGTCGTACTGTGGAGCACACTGTCTAGTATGTCTCAAGAGATATTCTTGGAATCGCATTCCCTGTCGAGCGCGATCATCACACCATACAAACAACGTCCTCTTGCTTTCGACCATGATGGAAAAATCATGCGATATTCATGGGAACTGGAAGAACAGTTTCGCATCCTGCGCTCCTATCCTAATCTATACGAAGCCCGATTACATCAACGCGACGACTCAACTATCTGGTTAGAAGTCCTACAGGTGCATCGTCATGGTGCTGAGCGCATGAACTACCAGCTCTCCGAGCACGAGTATATGCGTATTCGCACAGAAGTGTCGGAAGCTTTGCACCATGCTGGTATGGTCTGGCAAGAAGAGCGCACTGCCCACTGGGAAGATTGGCTTCTTGGAGGTGTCAGCGGGATGTATGGTCTTTCGATGGGAATCCTCTCTGCTGGATTTGCTGCTTTATCTACACCTCTTTCTCAGTCGCCTCCGACAGATTACTGGTGGATCCCTGCTGTTGTGCTTACTAGTGCACATGCTTGGGCAGCACATCAGAACTGGTATAATCGCTCTGCTGCTACACTGTGGTCTAGCGGCTTGCTACAAGGCACACTTCACGGCTGGGCAGCATATTTTCTAGCAGCACCCCAACCTTTCAATGCGGTTGATTTTATTCATACTGGCATCGCTGGCGCTTGCATAGAAGCAGGTGCTGGGCTGGCGTTTTCTCAGCTCTTTGCCCTCAACACTGCTCAAGCACAGACAATTTCTTCTGCTGCAGAAAGTGGCTTTGCTCTTGCTGTATATTCTAATATTCTCGGTAATACTGCTGCACGCTCGGGTTCCGTTGATGGTATTCGTATCCTCGGAGCTTCGCTGTTGGCAGGCTCTGCAACAGGGGTCTGGCTAGGTCAGATGCTGGGACAAGCGCCAGATTTAACAGGTGGAGATTCCTATGTTCTCACTACTCCTGCACGAATGTTAACTGTAGCTCCGTTTCCCATTCTTACAGGCTTTCAGCAGAATACTAGCGCACCGGTTGCTGCAGGAATAGCACTCGGAGGAATTGTGAGCAGCTATATACTTGGCAGCGAGCTTATTCGGAACAAGGACTTCTCCTTTTTGCAAGGTCGCGTCATCAACTACAGCGCTCTTCTAGGAACTGCTCTTCCACTGTACATTTTTAGCGGTAGTATCAACAACGCTGTCTTGAACAATCAAAGTCAACAAGCAGAAGCTTTACAACTTGCTGCCTCTCTCACCAGCTTTCTTGGAGGAATTGCGGGATATGCTATTCCTTATCTACTGTATGCCCGTCATGCCGAAGAACAGAACTCTCGCCGTCTCTCTGCTATCCAAGCCTACAAGCATAGCATAAACACGACTTCCGAACAACCTCTCTTAGAAGAATGTTCTGCATCGCATGATAATTGCATGCTATGGCTAGAGCGTATCGTGCGGCATAGCGATATTTGTTTTTCTCCTCTAGGTTTTATAGCTTTTCTTGCACCAAATGTTTTTCCATGGGTACAGACGCCCATACTAAGCATTCATACAGCACTAGGCTCATTATTTACAGAAGAATAATACAGCTTGCTTTCCACTCTGTCGTTATGTGTTTTCCGTAGATACTTCTATCTATCGCATACCAACGCTATGAAGCTTATACACAATCTAATGCAAAACACGATTGTTTTTCTATCCGTCGTGTTTACCTTGAGCGTACTCCATACTCTAGCATCTTTCACTCTTCTGGCTCAGGGAGAAAACTCCCAACAGTATTCTGAGAAGCAGTCTGCAGCTCGCTCCGCGCTTGATATTCAAATACCGTTCGACAGCGAAGGGAAATTATGGATTATTACAGAAGAACTTGAGCGCCAATACCGTTTTTTCCCTCAGTACCCCAATCTTATTGATGCTCGCTTGTATCAGCAAGCAGACTCTTCTTTTGTCCTAGAGATTGCACAGCTTGTAGATTCGGTACCAGAAAACACTCGTCTTCGCCTCTCTTTAGCGGACTTTATTGAGCTTCGTCATCGCGTCAATACTGCGCTGAACGCCGGAGGATACGGGTCTTTAGGGAATCTTGAGAGTACTCGATTAAGCAATGAATACGTCTTGTCCGACGTTGAAAAGATTTCGCTTGGATTAAGCACAATTACTCTTGGGCTAGCCTACGGGCTTATTGCCGATCTTCTCTCTATCAATACAAATTCTGCGCAAGCAAGTGCTAGTACCATGACAATAGCTACACCTCTTGCTTTTGGAGCAGGGTCATTTTGGGCGATATCACAACCATGGTTCAATCGCTCCTCTTCACTTATGCTGACTAATGGACTCACGGTAGGTTTCATACATGGCATTGCAGCCTACATTGCTCTAGCCAACCCCAGTACACTGCAAGGCACCCTCGCTGGTGTTATTGGTATTGCAGGAAGCATTGCTGAGTCTGCATTAACCCTACATCTACCCGCACAATGGAACTTAAGCTACGGTCAAACATCAATGATAACGAGCATGGGTGCGAGCTCATTGCTTACGGGAGCACTATCTTCAATAGCACTCGGTATATTGGGGTTTGATAATCAAGGAACTATGTATCCTGATGCGTTGCGCTGGACAGCAGCGTTGTCGCTTGCAGGCTCGGCAGGAGGATATATCCTTGGATACCGCTTGGGACAAATCCAACATATTGCTGCCGGAGATAACAGTGTCTTCTCTGCTCCCTCCAACCTTCTGACACTGCTACCTATATCCCTAGCAATACCTTCGCTTGTGCTAAACAACGCTAATATGACATTAGGCAACATCCGTCTTCTTGCCGCAGCCACAATTGGCGCTCAAGTAGCTGGATATGCACTTGGCTACGCTTTTATCGACAAAAAAGACTTCTCTTTCGAGCAGGGGCAATATATAGACCAAGCTACTGCGCTCGGTAGCTCGTTGGGCTTAATTCCATTCTACACAGGGCTGCGTTCCGATATACTCTTTTACACTCCCTTACTCTCTACTCTCGGAGGTGCTGCAGGATTTGCTATTGCATACCTTCATATAGCACAACAAGCAGAACAGAACGACAAGAATCGCCGCAATCGTACTGGTCTATTTTCTATGGTCTCGTCAGATACATCCGATTATCGCCTACTGTATAGCGACAATCTATTGTGGCTACATCGCTTCTTCCAGCGCACAAAAATCACGTTTTCACCTCTCGGCATTCTCAGTGCGTTTGATACACATTTAGGTATTGCCCAACCAGCTATTACAATTTCTACATGCCTTGTTACAGCAGAACAGGACCAAATAGAGCATCAGCGCGCACTGCTGGACTATCTATATCAATAAAGCTTTATGGGCGTGTGCTCTCGACAGCCTTGTATTATAGCACACCCTACACTCTTGGCATATGCTTTCTGAAAGCATTCTATCACAGTCATTCTTCGCTCGCCCTACACAGATAGTAGCGTACGAGCTACTCGGAGCAATTCTGGTACGCCGCAATGGGCATGGGATTCTTGCAGGTCGTATTGTCGAAACAGAAGCATATTTACATGACAACGATCCAGCAAGCCATGCGTTTCGCGGGCGTACTCCTCGCAATGATGCTATGTTTGCTGCTCCAGCACATCTATACATCTATAAAATATACGGCATTCATTACTGTGTAAATATTACAACTGAAGAAGAAGGTCGTGGCGCAGCTGTACTCTTGCGAGCGATAGAGCCGCTTCAAGGACTTGATATTATGATACAACGACGACAAACATCAGTTCTTCACAATCTCTGTAGCGGTCCCGGAAAACTAGCACAAGCTTTTGGATTCACACTGCAAGACAACTATAAATCTATTGTACAGCCGACCCTTCACATACTTCCAGCTCCCACGACCACTACGATAGATGTTGGTATTTCGCCACGCATTGGAATTACCAAAGCAACAGATAAGTTACTTCGTTTTTACATACAAAATAACCTATTCGTATCAAAGCCTCATGTGAGACATACATCATGATCAGGACATTCAATGCACACGTTTGTACAGATTCAGTAACCACGTTGTTTTCCTGTATCACAGCTGATTTTAGTAGTGTATCATAAACCAAATTGTATACTCTATGCCCAAGCTTTCTGTGATTGTCCCTTGCTACTATAATCAAGACAACATTCCCATAACTACATCAACACTTATCGAAAATGAAAGGCTATTTGATAGCGATGTGGAGTTTGAATATGTTTTCGTTGATGATGGCTCGCATGATGCGACATACCAAGCTATTCTAGAGTTTCATCAAGCGTATCCAGAAAAAGTTAAGGCAATCAAGTTAGCAAAGAATGTTGGCTCCCATAATGCAATTCTGGCAGGTCTTCATTATGCTACAGGCGATGCATGCGTTATATTGGCAGCAGACCTACAAGACCCTCCAGAACTTATACCTGAAATGTACACCTATTGGAAACAAGGGTTTAAGCTTGTTTTAGCAAATCGAACCGACCGTGAAGAATCATTTTGGCAGCGGCTCTTCGCAACAACTTTTCACAGGCTCATCAAGCGTCTTGCGTTACCAAATGTGCCTGAGGGTGGATTCGACCTTGCACTGTTCGATAAAGTGCTTCAACAAGAAATAGTCCGCATGTCTGAAAAGAATACCCATATTCTGTATCTGCTTGTCTGGCTAGGATATGCATACGTCAATATCCCTTACACACGGCGTAAGCGTGATATTGGAAAGTCTCGGTGGACAATGGCAAAAAAACTTAAGCTTCTTATAGATTCATTCATTGCGTTCTCGTTTGCCCCCATTCGTATTATCTCATTACTAGGGTTACTTTTGGGCGGAGCTGCTCTTATGTATGGAGGATTTGTTATAGTAGCTCGCCTGCTCGGCTGGATTCCATATGTGCAGGGATGGTCTTCTCTTATGGTCGTTCTCTTGCTTGTGTCAGCATTTCAAATGATAGCACTAGGTATCATTGGCGAGTACATATGGCGTGTTCTTGATGCCATACGGTCGCGCCCAAATTTCATCGTAGAGCGTATGGATATTGTCAAGCACAGTCCTCAAGCAGAGCAAAAGTAGCTGGAGATACCTCTTTACTTCAGTATTTTTATGTAAGCAAAATTTCCATATCTCTTGTGCGTTTCCATTTGAAACAGTGTAGAAAAATGTGTAGATTATACGCAACTTTTTTGCGTATAATCTTTAGCGGTGAACACCGGCAGCAAGTACTACGTGTATGAACAAGACTGTGCGTGTACATATCGCTGGTTCTGAATACAATCTTCGCAGCGACGATGAAACCAAAGTACGCGAGGTTGCTGCGGCAGTTGACGCACAGTTTCGACAGCTACAAGCAATTAGCAAAGAACAGTCTACCGCAACGCTATCAATTCTCACAGCGCTGAACATTGCTGAAAAAGAATACGAAATGCGACGACAGCAACGCGCCGATATGGCATACCTAGCATCTGAAGTCGAAAAAATGGTAGCATTCTTGCGTCAATCTTATCCGCGACAGCATTCCGAGCATCCTGCAGCTCATGCTGGAGAGCGAACAAATCGTTCACCTGTTACCACAGAACATTCACCAAGTACTTCGATACTATGAGCTTGCATATTGTAGTTCGGATTTGCTGAACAGCGCTGGGAAAACTGTGTTGTTGCAGCCCGTTCTTTGTATCCAAAGCTTTCTTACTCACTAGTACTAGTATTTGTTGCTATTTATCATACGCTACGTTTGTTCCAACGTACCGTACTGGTTCACCGTACAGACCTTATATAAGAACTTGTAATTACCTAAAAAGGGAATTCTGCTCTATCTATAAATTACAGGCCTCACCTCTCGAGACGCTGTCTTCAGAGGAAATCCTGTCCGAACACAAAGCATCATCGGGTATCAGGGTTTCAGTGGACGTAAAATATAGATAGGCGTTTACCCACTGTGTCTGAAAGAGTTCTTATCATAGACCTCCCTACGGTGAATCTGTACGGTACGTTTTTTATGCTATAGCCCTCTACGTGTACGCATATAGCGTGAGGTATTATCCACTTGCGCTCTCTAGAATTACATTGTTAGTACGTTAACCATACAACCACAACGTTTTATCCCTGAATACTATGGAAACAGCACTGCCTATTATTCTAAGCATTATTGGACTTGCAGTAGGAGCAGCAGTAGGCTACGTTATCATGAACAAATCTACTGCCAATATCATCAGCGAAGCGCATGAGCGTGCAAAAGTTCTTGTGGAAGACGCAGAGAAAGAAGCTGAGCGCATAAAAAAAGAACGTTTGCTTGAGGTCAAAGATGAATGGTTTAACAAAAAACAGGAGTACGACAACCACGTTCAAGCGAAAAAGCAAAAGATGCAGCAATACGAGAAGCAACTCAAAACCCGTGAAGAAAACATTGAAAAGAAAGTTGAGTTACTAAACCGCAAAGAGAAGCAGTTGCAGCAGCTTGAAAAAGATCTTGAGAAAAAGCGTCAAGCAATTGATAGTGAGTATGCTAAAGCAGAGGAGCTTGTTAAGGAGCAAAACCTTCGCCTTGAGCGTATCACGGGTATGTCGAAGGAAGATGCCCGCAAGTTTCTCATGGAAAATATGATTAATGATGCGCGTGCTGCAGTAGCGCAAAAAATAAAAGATATTCGTGATGAAGCACGAGAACACGCAAAACGCGAAGCCCAGAAAATTATTATTCAGGCAATTCAACGTACTGCATCGGACCATTCAATTGAAACGACAGTTTCAGTTGTTAATCTTGCAAGTGAGGATATGAAAGGACGAATTATCGGGCGCGAAGGTAGAAACATCCGTGCTTTTGAAGCAGCTACAGGTATAGACTTGATTATTGACGATACCCCTGAGGCAGTCCTGATTTCAGGATTCGATCCATTTCGCAGAGAAGTAGCAAAAATTTCCCTGGAGCGTCTGATGAGCGATGGTCGCATTCATCCTGCTCGCATCGAGGAAATTGTTGAAAAAACAACAAAAGAGCTCGAGGAAGAAATACGGAGCATTGGTGAAAACTCTCTGCTTGAGCTAGGAATTCACGGTATGCACAGCGAACTTGTCCGCCTTATTGGTCGTATGAAGTACCGCTCTAGCTATGGGCAAAACCTTCTTCACCACTCTATGGAAGTAGCGTATTTAAGCGGAATTATGGCAGCAGAATTAGGACTCGACCCCATGCCTGCAAAGCGTGCGGGGCTATTACACGACATTGGTAAATGCCTAGACAAAAACGCAGAGGGTCCTCATGCACTTCTCGGCATGGAGCTTGCGCGTAAATTTAACGAGCATCCCATCATCTGTAATGCAATTGGCGCGCACCACGACGATATACCAATGGAAAGCGCCATTGCTGCTCTTGTCCAGTCCGCTGACTCGATTAGTGGAGCACGACCTGGAGCGCGTCGTGAATCACTGGAAAATTATATCAAGCGCCTAGAACAACTCGAAAGCATAGCAACAAGCTTTGAAGGCGTTACAAAGACTTTTGCAATTCAGGCAGGACGCGAAGTTCGCGTTATTGTAGAACCAGAACGAGTTGATGACTTACTTGCCGACAATCTCGCAAATGAGATTGCTGCACGCATTGAAAATGAACTCGAGTATCCGGGACAGATTCGTGTTACTGTCGTGCGTGAGCGTCGCTCTACTGCATACGCACGCTAGAGAGACATTCCCTGCTCTTAGATGCAGGGTACAAATAGGCACAGATACCACCCAATTGGTATTATGAGAATCGCAGTATGCTGAATTCCTTACACTTTGATAAGCACAACGGTCTTGTTCCTGCTATTGTTCAGGATGCAACAACCCACAAAGTGCTAATGCTTGGCTACATGAATGCCGAGGCTCTCGAAAAAACAGAGCAAGAGCACGTTGTAACTTTCTTCAGTCGCTCAAAATCGCGTCTTTGGACAAAAGGCGAGACATCAGGTAATATTCTACGCGTCGCTGAAATACGCTCTGATTGCGACAACGACACTGTACTTATCAAGGTTCACCCTACGGGTCCGGTTTGCCACACAGGAACAGACACGTGCTTCGACGAAGTAAACATTCCAGAACCATCGTTTCTTCACATACTTGAGCGCATCGTTCTTGAGCGCAAGGATGCTTCTATCAATCATTCCTATACGGCAAAACTCCTAGCACAAGGAATCAATAAGGTAGCACAAAAGTTTGGTGAGGAAGCTATCGAGCTTATTATCGAGGCAAAGGACTACAGTGATAGCTTATTCCGAGAAGAGGCTGCCGATGTACTCTACCACTTTATTGTTCTTCTAGCAGCAAAAGGCATTTCGTTGGAATCTGTCCTAGATGTGTTACGTAATCGTCATGTGCAGCGCAGCAGCAGCGATACTTTGCCATCTTCTCCACCAGCTTGTACCGACTGATTCAAGCAAAGTATTGAATATGGTTCGTTTTCAGTACAGTGAGTATTTATACGCACTTATTCTACTACCACTCCTTGCTGTAGTATTTTGGATTAGCCGACGCCAACGGCTTCGTGCACTTGCAGCATTCGGTAATATTGCTCTTGTGCAGCAGCTATTTCCTAACGTTTCAGAAGCCAAGCCATTCTGGAAGTTTGTCTTGTTTGCTCTCGGCTATGCTGCTCTTGTAATTGGTATAGCCAATCCACAGATTGGCACAAAGCTTGAAGAAGTCAAGCGCGAAGGCGTTAATATCATGCTCGCACTTGATGTTTCGAACAGTATGCGAGCAGAAGACTTGAAGCCTCATCGCCTAGAACGTGCTAAACAGGCAATCACTCGCATGCTCGATAAGCTTAGCAGCGACCGTGTTGGTCTTATCGTTTTTGCTGGAGAAGCATACCTACAGCTACCACTAACGAATGACTACGGCGCAGTAAAAATGTTTCTTTCTGCACTTGAGCCACCTATGATTCCTACTCAAGGAACAAATATCGGTGCGGCTATACGACTTGCACAACGTTCATTCAACGCTGCAGAACAACGTCACAAAACGCTTATTATTATTACCGACGGAGAGGACCATGAGAACGATGTCCTGAAGGCTACGAAAGATGCTCGCGAGGACGGCATTATTATTCATACTATAGGAATAGGCTCACCCGAGGGTGCTCCTATTCCTACCTATGTTATGGGTATGCCGTCAGGGTATCGCAAAGACCGCTCTGGCAACATTATTATTACAAGGCTGAACGAAAAAATTCTTCAGGAGTGTGCCTCAATAGGCGGTGGCGTGTATGTACGCGCGTCGAATACAGAGTTTGGTCTTAACCTTATACTCGAAGAAATTGGCAAAATGGAAAAAAAAGAATTTGGAACAAAGGTGTTTACCAACTTTGAAGACCGTTTTCAATACGTTTTGGGTCTAGCACTGCTATTCCTGCTCTGGGAAATGTTGCTCTCAGCACGCCGTACCCAGTGGTGGCAGAAACTCAACCTGTTCGGTCATACTACTTCTACTACGTATCGCTCATATGGCACAACGCTATAGCAGCTACACACACACATTGTCATGGGTTGCTTTGGCTCGATGCGGTGTACTCCTCTCTAGTGTTGTAGCACTGTACTCGTACTGCTTTGTAAGTGCACAGCAGATGCAAGCACCGACCCAACCTTCTATTCACACGAGTATTTTTGATACACCCCGCTCACTTGCCCGTAGTGGCAACGAAGCATACTCGAACAATCGCTTCGCAGAAGCTGAAGAGTACTATCGTGCTTCGTTAAGCAAGGACAAGCGCTTGACAGAAAGCATTTTTAACTTAGGCAATAGCTACTACAGGCAAGGTAAATATGACGACGCTGCAAGTCAGTTCCGAACGCTTGCAGAGGATGCACGCACTCCCAAGGACCTACGTGCGCAGTCGTTTCACAACTTAGGAAACACTCTACTACAGGCACAAAAGATCAACGAAAGTATTACTGCATATAAAAATGCCCTGCGCCTTAATCCTCACGATGATGATACACGCTACAATCTCGCTTATGCGAAAAGACTACTTCTCCAGCAACAGCGTCAACACCAGCCACAAAGCCATCATAACCAACAGCAAGAGCAAGAAGAGAACAAGGAGCAGCAGAATCAGCCTAATAATTCAGAAAACCAGAAACAGCAACCCCAGCAGCTATCTCAGCAACGTTCTATGCCTCAACCTAAACTCTCTAGAGCAGATGCCGAACGCATCTTAGAAGCACTCAACCACGAAGAAAAACATGTTCAAAAAAAATTGATGAAGCGCAAAGCAACGGGCGTCGTTATAGAAAAAGACTGGTAGCATGGTTTGTAGTATACTTCAATTTCTTATGCTACCTTGTACTCTCATAGAAATTGCTTTTTTCGAAAACAGCTATGATACGACTCCTTGTACCAACGTTATGCATTGCAACTAGTTTAGTAAGCATGCTCATGACAGCTTTTGCTGTATATTCTCAGGAGCTTACAGCAAGTGTTTCCTCGAATCCTGTCAGCGTTGGCGAGCACTTTCAAATTAGCTTCACAAGCTCCGCTCCTATGTCGAACTTCAAAGCACCAAGCTTTGAAGGGCTCTCCGTTCTTAGCGGTCCGATACAATCTCAAAGTGTTCGAATTGTTAACGGCGTTATGTCGCAAAGTGTTTCGTATACATACGTTGTTCAAGCATGGTCTGAAGGCAGGGTTACTATTAGTCCTGCATCAGCAGAAATTAGTGGTAAGCGCGTTCAGTCGAATTCTCTTACTATTCAGGTTCTTGGCAAACAGAGTAACCAGCGTTCCACACATGGTAAATCCGATGCTTTGAGTGCAGAAGGCGATCTAAGCAAAGAACTTCAGAAAGGAGTTTTCCTCAAAGCGTCTGTTAATAAAACAAGCGTTGTCCGTGGGGAACAAATTATCGCTACCTATAAACTGTATACGCGCATTACCCTTACTAATTACACCCCTCGCAAAATGCCCGCTCTCACAGGATTTTGGAGTCAAGACATCGAAAGCCCACAGCAGCTTATGTTTCATGATGAACTTATCAACGGTCAGCTGTTTCGCGTTGCAGCGGTGAAGAAGACCGTGCTATTTCCACAGCAAACTGGAATACTCGAGCTTGATCCAATGGAAGCAGAAGTTGTAGCAAGAGTGAATGTAGGTAGAGAAAACACAACACAGTTCCGCGACCCTTTCGATGCTTTTTTTCATGGAGGTGATCCTTTTGCAGACGCTTTTGGGCAAGTACAGGATGTACGGCTGCCTTTACGCAGTCCTACCATCAAAATTGCTGTACGTCCTTTGCCAGAAACTCACATTCCTGCAGAATTCAATGGTGCTGTTGGAACATTTAGTCTTGAAACAGATTTATCTACACGCTCTACACGAACAAACGAACCCGTAAAATTTACTGTTCGCATCAGTGGTACAGGCAATCTTAAGCTTATCGACCCTATAAAACTTCAGCTTCCACCTGATATTGAGACCTACGAGCCCAGCGTTAAGGAGAATATTGATGTCAGCGACAATGGAGCAAGTGGATCAAAAATATTCGAGTATTTACTCATTCCACGCTTCGCTGGAGAGTACAAAATTGCTCCCTTGACTTTTGCATACTATGATCTAGAAAAAAAACGCTATATCTCGCTTCAATCTGAAGAGTACACACTGAATGTTGAAAAAGGCAAGGATGAAAGCACTATTATTGGAGGAAAGTACGTAAGTAAAGATGTTGTTGGTATTAACAACGACATTCGATTTATTAAGCTAGGCAACGGGAAACGATTGCCGCGTCGAGGTGAAGGATTCTATGGCAGCCCAGCATTTTTTGTAGCGTTGATACTACCGTTTATGCTGTTCTTTGGTTTTATTGTCTATCGCCGCCGTGATGAGCAATTGCGCAGTAATATCAATCTTATGAAAACTCGCTTTGCTACACGTGTAGCTACACAACGTTTAAAAGAGGCAAAGACATATCTTCAAGCGCATCAAGCAGACAAATTTTATGAGGCTATTTCCAAAGCTTTGTGGGGCTATATGAGTGACAAGCTACTTATCCCCCCCTCATCACTATCCCGTGAGAGCATTCGTACTGCTCTCCAAGAACGTATGATTGACGGCACATTGTACGACACGTTCAATCAAACGCTCGATGCATGCGAATTCGCCCGATTTGCACCGGCACAGTCGGTAGGCGAAATGCAGAAGCTGTATAACGATGCTGCTCATGTTATTGCTGCTCTTGAGGAAGCCTTCAAAAAGCAGCGTATACACTAGTCCTTCTCGCTTGTTTCATTATGCAATACGATCAGCACCGCATTCCATTTGTCTTATATGCTCTGGTTCTTACTTGGATAGTATGTTGCACGGGAACTCTCGTGGCACAGAGCGGATTGACATTTGAGCAAATACAAGAAAAACTCAAGCCATACTTTGCAGATGAGCTTATTGGTGATTTGAAGGACCAACTTCCGCGAGGCGTTCAGTATCGGATTTGGGGCTGGGATGTGGGCGATTTTTCAGGAGATGGTGCTCCAGACTTAGTGATGTCTATACGCCTCAACAACGACAAAGGACGGAATGTTCGCGTGTATCTCTTTGCCGACATTGACGGATATCTGACACGTGTTGGAACATTCCCTTACACCTTTGTGGAAAATCCTATTGAGGTTGGTGTTTTGATTAAGGATAATGGCTGCTTTGTTATAGAAAAAGCTCAAGATTTCGACTGGACTATTACTGGATATCGCTTAGACAACGGCTCACTTGTCGTACTTGATTCTTTTCGGACAGAACGTGTGCGGACAATGACACACGAATCCTATCGAAATTTTCAAACTTTGAGCGGCTACGAAAAGTATCGCGATACCCGTACCAATGATGAACTTTTCTATAGTGACTTTCTGTGCATACCTTCATATCCACGAGGCAAGTATATCTATAAGGGCTTTGCTGCAAATGCGACTAGCACCTCCGTAAAATACATCTCAAAAGGTGCGTATTACTGGTCTGGAGCAGACGATCTTTCCTTTAGCGTTCGGTCAGCACACAACGACCAGTATCTCTATTTTCTCGTTAAGATTACCGACGACGTGGTCATTCCCGAACAGAAAGAAGGTGTGCCTCATGATAAAGTCGAAATCTGGCTTGATATGTCGAATGTATCTAACCGCTTTATCAAGAAGCGTGGCAAGACTGAAAACTTCCGTACACGTGCTGAGGGTGGTATCTTTGCCTTCAGCGTAAGACCTGGTAACTTTGCAGATAAAAAACCCAGCGTCCGCACAAGCGCTGTGGACGTTCTAACAGAGTCCCAAAAGCAAGCACTGCAACAAGTCAAGGTAGCATCGACGCTATGGGACAAAGGGTATATTGTTAAAATACGTATCCCATTTCAGCTACTAGGATTTGTAAGTGCACCTGTCGAAGAAGGAAAGATTGTGGAGTATGGATGCACAGTTGTCGTGCGCGATATTGATAATGAGTTTCGACCTGAAGAAGAAACGTTTCTTGCAACATCAAAGTTCGACAACTCTAACCCTTCGAGTTATGGTGCGCTGTTGCTCATGCCTCACTCGCTCGTGTATGGAGAAGTACGGAATATCTATGCTGACGCAATTGCGGAACGCTTACACGACATTGGCTTTTAATGCTTATACTATGTGTTACATATTCAAAACCCATGCGAAAATAAGCGGTACAACAATCGTCGCGTCAGACTCAATAACAAACTTCGGCGTAGTAATATCAAGCTTACCCCATGTGATCTTTTCGTTGGGCACAGCTCCAGAGTATGAGCCATAGCTTGTTGTCGAGTCAGAAATTTGACAAAAATAGCTCCAGAAAGGAATGTTTTCCATCTCTAAGTCTTGATACAGCATTGGAACAACACAAATCGGGAAATCTCCTGCAATCCCTCCTCCAATTTGAAAGAATCCCACTCCCTTCCCCTGTGAATGCTCGATATACCATTGTGCAAGCCACATCATATACTCAATACCAGACTTCATAATGCTAGGCTGTAGCTCCCCTCTAATGCAATACGAGGCAAAAATATTACCCATGGTAGAATCTTCCCAGCCTGGCACAACCATAGGTAAATTCTTCTCTGCAGCAGCAAGCACCCATGAGTGTTTTGGGTCTATTTCGTAATACTGCTCCATTTGTCCTGACAGAAGCATTTGATACATAAATTCATGAGGGAAATACCGCTGGTGTTGTTCTTGAGCTTCCTTCCAACATTGGGCAATATGCTTCTGAATCCGGCGAAATGCTTCTTCTTCAGGAATACATGTATCTGTAACACGATTGTAGCCTTGTTGCAGCAATTCCCACTCATCATGAGGAGATAAATCACGGTAGTGCGGCACACGCTTATAGTGCGAATGTGCAACAAGATTCATAACATCTTCTTCAAGATTTGCTCCAGTACACGATATAATATGAACCTTGTCTTGGCGAATCATTTCAGCAAGTATTTTCCCCAGTTCAGCAGTACTCATTGCCCCGGCAAGGGTTATCATCATCATACCACCCTGAGCAAGATGCTGCTCATATCCTTTGGCAGCATCGACAAGAGCTGCAGCATTGAAATGGAGAAAATGTTCCTCCATAAAGCGCGAAACGGCATTGCGTTGCATAATTGTAAACATTTAAGCTTGTACAGCGGTAAGCAAGAGCTTTCTATGTAAATGCCTCAATAACACAGCGCAAAAATAGGAAAATTTTTCTATGCACACCTACAAAGAAAAGCAGCACCCAATCTACAGCACTTGTACTTATTTTTCGCACCAAAAAAGTTTTGGCAAACATAAGAAATCCTCTATATTTGCAGTTCTGTAGTAAAACTTTCTTCGTATGCAAGCGACCCCGTAGCTCAGAGGTAGAGCATTTGACTTTTAATCAAAGGGCCGATGGTTCGATCCCATCCGGGGTCACAGGGAACTCCATCTTCCTACACCAAAGAGCGCCGTGTGCTACAAGAGCACAGGGCGCTTTTTTAATTACTTCTGACTTAGAAAGAGCTAGAGATGATGCATGCGCTCATATGCAATGATGGAAGGTTCTTGGCGAAGTATATATCCTAGCTCATCCACACCATTCAGGAGGCAATGCTTACTAAACGCTTCTATGGGAAATGCGATTTCCGTGCCATCCGGCAGCCCTAGTATTTGTCTTTCTAAGTCCACGCGAAATAGTGCCTGAGGATTTGTGCAAATGAGAGAGAATATGGTGTGTAAATTCTTGCTCTCTACAACAATCGGTAGAAGACCATTTTTTAAGGCATTATTGCGAAAAATGTCTGCAAACGACGAGGACACTATTGCTCTAAAACCAAAAGCCTTAAGTGCCCAAGGAGCATGCTCTCGCGATGAACCACATCCAAAATTACTTCCCGCAACAAGAATCTGCGCAGTATTCGCTGGACTTTGATTGAGTATAAACTCTGGTCTCGGCGAGCCATCATCAGCATAGCGCCAATCATAGAATAGATAGCTTCCAATATCCGATATATCTGTTATCTTCAAAAACCGTGCTGGGATAATTTGATCAGTATCTATGTTCTCTATTGGCAGTGGCGCGGCGTGCGACTGAAAAGCAGTGTATTGTTCCATATACGTTCGTTGAACAGTAATGAGACAAGTAGACTAAGCAATGTACAGAAAGCTGATAAGCACGATGCCTTTCAGCAGGTGGCTGATTCTATCAGAATGTTTTGAAAGCTTGTATTATACGTGATGTCTAGAGAATTTCCAAAAAGAACCGTAAGCCCTACTTACAAGCTAGATATTTCGACACCTCTAGGAGCACATCCGCAATCACCGCGCTACCTGCACAGGTACAATACACTGTTGGCTGCCAATTTTGAGCTGGAGAAACAGGAGTTGTGCAGTCTGCACGATAGATTGTAGAGCACACTGATACGCATATTCGCCTGTTCCAAGTTCTTCATCGAGCACGTGTGCAATTTTGACCAAGCGCATTAAATAGTTTTAACGCAAAGCGCTGCGATGTTGTTAGTGTAAAATGTACAGTAACAAGCTCTTGTGCCGGCTTAGGGAACACCGAAAACGCATAGTGCGTTGTACTATGCTCTGCACCGTGTACAGAAACAGTATTGCTTAGCGAAGCACGTTTTGCTACAATAGCGCCACCACTGTTGATATTGAACCAAGAAGCCATAATGTCGCTTATCCCAGTAAACTGCACTAAACCAAGCTTAGAGCCTTGTGCAGAAATTGCGGAATCCCGTGAAAACGTCCGCCCATAATCAGTGGAATAGACAAAACCTGTTTGCTTAATAGCATCATTGAGAAAACTATTCCCAGAAAAGCGTTCCCACGCAAGCGCAAAAACCCTAATTCGTTGCCAATAACGCGAGCAAATAAGCCACCTCCGACATTTTTAGGCGTACTAAATGTTGCTCCGCCATCTACTGAATTTGTTACATATGATTTGCGAGTTGCGCCGATAACCACCACATTTCCCCTAGAATCCGCAGCAACAGTCGGATCACTGGAGCGATCTTCAGCGATATAATATTGCGCGGTGCATCCCATGTCGCTCCGCCATTCTCCGAACGTGACATAAACACTCGGAAGTTCATACCGAGAGAGTTTTCTCGCCAAACCGCATACAATCTATTCCCAACGACGCAGAGCAAACTCCAAATCGCACTTTTGTCTGCCGGGAGCAGCGTCAATCGCTCGTGCTTGCGACCATGAACCGTTTTGCCACGTCGCAAACATTACATCTGATGCATCCTCGTTGCCACTATGCCAAAGCGCTAAAGTACGTCGTTCTACCCTGCCGCAAGGCAGAGTCCGCCTCCAAGGGAAGCCAAGTTTTGCACTGCTCCCCAAGAATTACCGCCATCACTCGAAATAACTGTTTTTACGCCTTGCGGGTCGTTCCAACCAATACAAAGTTTCCTGTGCTTGTGGCGGCAATTGTTGGTAAATTCATCGTACTTGCACCACGAAAAACAAGATGTGGCAGGCTCCATGCTGTCGAGCCACCTTCCGACCACGAAACACAGAGAGAGTCCAACCGCATCCACGTTACGAAGCGGCGTGTACCGATACTGGCAACAGCATGAGCATTGTTGAAGCCCATCTTTACTTCAGTAGGACCACCGGCATTTGCACACACAACTTCATTGGCAGACCAGTGTACCTGAGCATTGACGAAGGTATTGGTGAACAGCATCAGCACTGCGCCGGAAGCAATACCCAAAAAGTATGTGGTGGATTTCACCGCAGCACCTGTAATGGGATAGTGTTGAGTGTTGAATATGGAGTCTGAAGCTGCAGAGCATACATGCCGCTCACCACCGGTAAACCACTGATGTCAAATGACCGACTGTATTCGCCTGCAGACAAGAGTTCATCAAAGATTTGAGCTATTTCTTGACCAAGCACATTAAAGAGTTTGAGCGAAATGTGCTCATTGCGAGGTAGTATAACTTTTACGGTGATGAGTTCTGAAGCGGGATTGGGAGCAATGCTTAACCCTATATCTGCTTGTGCAGGCCCTTGGACGGACGTAGCCAGAGTAGCTGTCTGTCTGAGGTCAAAATGGCGCAGAAGAGGGTGATTCCAACTTGAAATGAAGAACGCATCACGCGGCAAATCGAGATAAAACACCGGTGTAAAACTGTCTTCAGCAACATACAGCGCACGGGTGGCTTGTACTTGGAGCGTCGTAGGATTATGTTCTATCATCGTCAGTGTGTCGCCGCGAGAAGTCAGGCTGTATGCAAGCGTTCCCGACGAATTATAGCCTAAAAAGCGGTGTCCTTGCTGAAGTTGTCCTTGTAAAGCGAGTGTCATGGGGTTCAAGATTTGATTCCCCACAAACAAGCGTTGCCCACGCTCGTCATACACTAAAAGATTCGATTCAAAATTTCCTACGTTTTGCGGATATCGCATTGTTGTGCCAAGATTTACCGAATCCCACTGTTGTGTAGTTGTGTTATAGGCAAGTAAGATTTTTTGCGAGACAAAGAGCAAAAACACGCGATTCAGGTCGGGCGCTGTGGCAAGTTGGATGCGTCCGACGGCTTTGTCTTTGGTGTCGTCGTACACGTAGCGAGGAATCGTCATTGTCCGACTCACCGTTTGCTGCGCAGTATTGACAACGACCATTGTGCGCAGTTCAGGTATGGTAAGGTACAGAACATTGCTCCGTGTGTCGAGCGCACCGGAAACAATAGCATCGGAGCGGGGTTCGGCTGTGCCAAGCGACAGCGTTTTTGCGATTTGGTTTGTTCCGGCACGGACAAACGACACGGAGCTTTCCAGCATATTGACGGCATAGACCCACGTTGTTCCGATCAGTGTTTCCGAAAACACGAGCGCAGGCCAGTTACCTGTTGCAAACTCTGTTGTTGCCCCGGTGCGTGTGTTGTGAGCTACAATGCGGCTTCCACCCAAGCGTTTTGCCGCATAGACGGTTTCACCGTCGGGTGTTACCGTTATATCGTCTAATGTTTCGGCAATATCAACGGAATCAATTCTGTTGCTTGTTGCGTTCAGGATATGAATGTATCCGTTGTGCATACTTGCTCCAGCGATAAAATTGCGCCGTGTGTCGGCAATAAGGTTATAAATTTTATCGCCAAAAACATCGAATCTAATCTGTTGGTCGTCAAGTTAAAACGATAGAGTTTGCTCCACGTCCCCTTCGTGCCTTGACCGATATACCCGTCTTCGTCTGTGGCATAGAGTGTTTGAACATCAGGCAGATAGGTTAGTTGATTTCAGCCGGAAGCCGTATGTCGGTAGCCGTAACGCTGCCTGCGTACTCTACACGCTTAATCAATGACCGCCCGACGAGAAAAAAACGTTGCCGTGCCGGTTCAATAATAATTCCTCCAAGAGGAACACTTGTGCTTACGGTGTACATCCGTGTCTGCATAAGATTGCCAAGAGAAAAAACGCGCACTTCGGTTGAGCCTTGACGCGGGTCACGGGCAGCAACATAGAGTTCGTTGGCAGCGCTGTCCACTGCCAAGCCGCCCGGAGGAATTTGTGTGCTGAGCGTGGAAAGTTCTTGCATTGTTGCCCCGTTCAAAACCTTCACATTCATACCGTCCGACAGGAAAATACGGTTTTGCCTGCGGTCAAAGGCAACGCCTGTACTTGCGCTCGAAAAGCGGTACGTGCCTTTGGTAGAGCCATCTGCGGGGTCAATCAAATATGCTTGCACGGGTAAGGCTTCGGGCGTAGTAACAAGCAAAAAGCCATTGTTGGGATTAACGTAGAGATCGGTAAGCTGTCCGGGAATGGGCAGGCGCACCGAACCCGTCTGACGCTGCGTGACAAGATTGACCACCGCGATGTTCCTTGTCGGAAAGCCGTGTGTGTAGGCAAGGTTGCGGCGGTCGTCGTAGGCAATGTCATACATCTTGACGGTGTTTGGAAAACCGGCAGTGAACGTTCGATTGAAATTCACCGCACGTACAAGACGATACGAGGTCGGCTGTGCAACAGCAGCCATAGCAGCAATCAGCATTAGTACGCTGATTGACATCAAGCACAAAGGATATTGTTTCATCGTAGCACCTACAGAGGAATAGTGTTGATTGAGTGTTAAATATGGAGTTTGAAGCTGCAGAATGTACCTGCCTGCAGCTAATGACCAACGACTAACATCAATGATTAGCGTGCTTCCCTTTCGGTAAGATCTTATCAAGAATGTGCGCCATTTCTTGGCCAAGTGCATTAAAAATTTTTATTGCAATGTGTTCAAATATTGTTTGTGTGCAACACACATTAAGAATCTCTAAAGCGGGGTCTAACAAAACATTCATAATGCTCACCATTGCGCCTGAGGCAACACTACTTGTAGTAGTCATTGTCGGTTTTGGTGGAATAGAGGTGGAATAGAACATCTTCCTGTTCCATCAATTAGGGATAGAAATTCGCTTGCTCAATCGTTTA